>NZ_JAPCIY010000016.1:0-73117 GCF_027707645.1 Aeromonas sp. QDB30
TGGTGTGTTTGGAGACAGCCAGTTTACCAGCACCCTGTCTGTCAACTTCCACTTCCCCAAGATCCCGCGAAGAACCTAAAAAAAGCCCGTCTCTCCCCATGAGATGGGCTTTTTTTGGGCTGTTGGATCACAGTCAACACACGCGCCTCGGCTTGCCCATCCCGAGCCGATGCGGCAATGCGGGGTCATGACCTGCCGTCAGGGTGCAAGAGGGGCCAGGAAAGCAGGAACAGGGTGCCGCCCCGCCCGCCGGATTGGCAGACCGCACTGCCGCCGTGGGCCTCGGCAATCGCCTTGACCACGGCCAGCCCGAGCCCGCTGCCGCCACTCTTGCGCGAGCGTGACGGATCCCCCCGGCGAAACGCCTCGAAGATATGGGCGGCGACCTCCTCGCTGATGCCGGGCCCTTCGTCTTCCACGCTCAGGATGCACTGGGTGCCAGAACGATGCAGGCGCACGGTCAGCATGCCCGGCACCGCGTGCTTCTGGGCATTTTCCAGCAGCGCCATCAGGGCCTGACGGATGCGAAGAGCATCGCAACAGACCCAGAGCTCGGCATCGAGCTCCCGCTTGAGGGTGAAACCGCTCGCGGCCAGAGGGGTGGCAAACGCCTCAAGCACCACGGCAAGCTCGTCGGACAGCCTGATCTCCTCTCGTTGCAGCTCCAGGTGGCCGCTGTCGTTGAGACTGAGTACCCGCAAGTCTTCGATCAGGTGAGTCAATCCCTCCACCTGACGCAGCAAGCCTTCAAAGAGCGCACGCTCTGGCGGAAATACCCCTTCGGCCAGCCCCTGCAAGCGGCCACGCAAGATGGTCACCGGGGTGCGCAATTCGTGGGCGATGGCGGCATTCCAGAACTCCCGCTCACGGGTCATGCTCTGCAGCCGTTCGGCCATGGTATTGAAGTCCCGCACCAGTTGCGCCGTCTCCCCGATCGCCTGTTCATCCAGCGGCACGCGCGCATCGAGCTTACCCTCGGCCACCTCGCGCAGGCTGGTTGCCACCGAGTTGAGGGGAGTCAGGATGCGCCGAGAGAGGCGCACTGCCACGTACAGCGCCATCCCCAATGCAATGAGAATGGTCGAGCCAATCCAGATCATCTCGACCCTGGAGGGCATCCAGCTCTCGGAGATGCTGCCAGGCACATAGGTCACGGCAATGGCGTAGAACACATAGGTGCCGATCACCGCGAGGCAGATGATGCCGAGCGCCATCAGCCCCAGGGAGCGGATGATTTGCCTGCGCAGGCCGGGGGCCGATGTCACGCATCGCCCCCGAAGCGATAGCCGACGCCCCAGACACTGGCGGGCACCCCCTGGATGCCCTGTGCCTCCAGCTTCTTGCGCAGCTTGCTGATGTGGCTGTCCACCGTGCGCTCCTGGGTATCCCCCTCCGGCAGGCAGTGGGTCAGCAGTTCGGCGCGGCTGAACACCCGCTTGGGAGCCCGCATCAGAGAGGCGAGCAACTTGAACTCGGTCAGGGTCAGATCCAGCATCTGTTGCCCCTCATCACGGCAAATGCTGGCCTCGTGGTTCTCCAGATCGATCTGGAAGGGGCCGACCCGCAGTACCCGGGCCGTGGTCTGTTTCGCAGCCTGGCTGCGTCTGAGCACCGCCTGTACCCTGGCCACCACTTCGGCCGGGTTGAAGGGTTTGACCACATAGTCATCCGCCCCCATGCGAAGCCCCATCAGCTTGTCGAGGTCCTGATCCAGGGCAGTCAACATGATCACCGGCGTGTCGCCACGGGCCCGGATTTCGCTGAGCACCTGCCAACCATCGACCTGCGGCATCTGCACATCCAGCAACAGGAGATCGGGTTTGCATGTCTGGTGCATGGCCAGGGCTTCGCGGCCATCGGCGGCATGCAGGGTGCGCAATCCGTGGCGTTGCAGGTAAGCGGCGAGGATGTCGGCTATCTCGGCTTCATCCTCTGCAATCAGTACCAGTGACTGGGCCGCCAGGTTGGCGGAAGCAGGAAGATACGACATGGTCGGACTCGAAAATGGTGGGCTTGAACTTTATCACCGCCTCCATGGATTCTCCACAAAGCCTCGAATCATTCGCAATAGCCCCTCTCCATAATGCCCGTTCGATGTGCTCTCGCGGCAGCACCATGCCCGGGAGACGGTTTAACGAGGTGAGTATGATGTTTGTCAAACAGCGGTATGCGGGCGCCCTGCTCGCCGTCATTGCCGCATTCGGGTTGGCAGGTTGCGATGGGGCGACGCAAGCGCAAGATGCGCCGACCCTTCCTCAGGTGTCGGTGATGACGCTGGCAGGTCAGGACCTGGTCATCAGCGAGGATCTGCCCGCCCGGGTGGCCGCGCTGCGCAGCGCCGAAATTCGGGCCCAGATCAGCGGCATCGTGCAGCGCCGCCTGTTCGAGCAGGGCGCCGAAATCGGCGCAGGCACAGTGCTGTTCCAGATAAATCCGGCCCCCTTCAAGGCGGATGTCGACAGCGCCACCGCAGCATTGCAGCGGGCGGAGGCCGTGCTGGCCCGCGCCCGTATCCAGATTGACCGTCTGGTGCCGCTGCTGCGCACCGAGGCCATCAGCCGCCAGACCTATGACGATGCGGTCTCCCAGCGGGATCAGGCGGCCGCCGACGTGGCCCAGGCCAGGGCGACCCTGGCCCGGCACCAGCTGAGCCTGCAATTTGCCAGCGTGGAAGCCCCCATCGCCGGGCGCATCGATCAGGCGCTGGTGAGTGAAGGGGCCCTGGTGTCCCCCACCGACGCCACCCCCATGGCCAGGATCCAGCAGATCGATCAGGTCTACGTCGATGTGCGTCAACCGGCCTCTGTGCTGGACTCCCTGCGCCAGCAGGCTGGCTCGACGGCACCGGAACTGGCGGTGGACATCCTCGGCAGCGACGGCAAGCCGCTCGGCATGCAGGGGCACATCCTCTTCTCCGGCATCGAGGTGGATGCCGGTACCGGTGACGTACTGCTGCGGGTACTGGTGGACAACCCGGAGCGGCGGCTCTTGCCCGGCCTCTACGTACAGGCGCGCATTCCCCGTGCCCGCTATGCCAACGCCCTGAGCGTGCCTCAGCAGGCGGTGGTGCGCACATCGGGCCAGACCAGCGTGTGGGTGCTGGATGGCAAGGGGCAGGCACAACTGGTTCCGGTCAACACCGCTGAGCTGATGAATAGCCAGTACCGCATCACGTCCGGGCTCAACGCCGGACAGCGGGTGGTGATCGAGGGGATCGACCGCCTGACCCCGGGGACGCAAGTCATTGCCCATCCCTGGCAATCCCCCGCAGTCAACCAGCAGGCTGACGCCGGTAACCGTTGAATCGGAGACATTTCATGCCGCAGTTTTTCATTCATCGCCCGGTGTTTGCCTGGGTGATCGCCCTCTTCATCGTGCTGGCGGGGGTCATCGCCATCCCCAAGCTGCCCATCTCCCGCTACCCCTCGGTGGCGCCGGTGTCGGTGACCCTCTATGCCACCTATCCGGGCGCCACGCCGCAGACCCTGAACGATGCGGTGGTGAGCCTGATCGAGCGCGAGCTGTCTGGGGTGAAGAACCTGCTCTACTTCGAGTCATCGGTAGATGCCTCCGGCAGCGCGCAGATCACCGCCACCTTCAAGCCGGGCACCGATCCGGAGCTGGCCCAGATGGACGTGCAAAACCGCATCAAGGCGGTCGAGCCTCGCTTGCCACAGGCGGTGCGGCAAACCGGCCTGCAGGTGGAGTCCGCCTCGTCCGGCTTTCTGATGATGGTCGGCATGACTTCACCGGATGGCCGCTTCGATGAGGTCGCGCTGAACGACTACATGGCCCGCAATATCGTGCAGGAGCTGCGCCGCATCGACGGCGTGGGGCGAGTGCAGCTGTTCGGCGCCGAGCAGGCCATGCGCATCTGGGTGGATCCGGGCAAGCTCGCCGCCTACGGGTTGACCATCAGCGAGGTGGCGCAGGCCATCGAGCAGCAGAACGTGCAGATTGCACCGGGGCGCCTCGGCGACGAACCCGCCCTGCCTGGCCAGCGACTGACGGTTCCCCTCACGGTACAGGGGCAGCTGACCACTCCCGAGGCGTTCGCCGCCATCGTACTGCGGGCAGGTGCCGATGGCGCCAAGCTGGTGCTGGGTGACGTGGCCCGGGTCGAGCTGGGGGCGCAATCCTACGCCTTTTCCAACCGCGAGAACGGGGTGGCTGCCACCAGCGCCGCCATCCAGCTCTCCCCCGGCGCCAACGCCGTGCGCACCGCCGATGCGGTACGCACTCGTCTTGCCCAGCTTGCCCCCACCCTGCCGGCGGGCATGGCCTATTCGATCCCGTTCGACTCGGCCCCCTTCGTCAAGGTCTCCATCGACAAGGTGATCCACACCCTGCTGGAAGCCATGGTGCTGGTGTTCCTGGTGATGTTTCTCTTCCTGCAGAACCTGCGCTACACCCTGATCCCGGCCATCGTCGCCCCCATCGCCCTGCTTGGCACCTTCGCGGTGATGCTACTGGCCGGCTTTTCCATCAACTCCCTGACCATGTTCGGCATGGTGCTGGCCATCGGCATCATCGTCGACGACGCCATCGTGGTGGTGGAGAACGTCGAGCGCCTGATGGCCACCCAGGGGCTATCGCCCAGGGAGGCGACATCGCGGGCCATGAAGGAGATCACCGGGGCGGTGATCGGCATCACCCTGGTGCTCACGGCGGTGTTCATCCCCATGGCGTTCGGCAGCGGCTCCGTGGGGGTCATCTACCAGCAGTTCACCCTGTCGATGGCGGTGTCGATCCTGATTTCCGCCTTCCTCGCCCTGACCCTGACGCCAGCGCTCTGCGCCACCCTGCTGCGTCCGGTCAGCCCGAGTCACCATGAGAAGCTCGGCTTCTTCGGCGCCTTCAACCGGGGCGTCGAGCGGCTCACCGCAGGCTACGACGTTCGGGTCACCCGGCTGGTCGGGCGCAGCGGACGCATGATGGCTACCTTCGCCGCCCTCTGCGCCGTGCTGGCCATCGCCGCCACCCAGTTGCCCTCCTCTTTCCTGCCGGACGAGGATCAGGGCTACTTCATGACCTCCATCCAGCTGCCGACCGGCGCCACCAGCGAGCGCACCCTGGCCGTCATCAAGGAGTTCGAGGCCCATGTGGCCTCTCGCGAGGCGCTCGACACCAATCTGGTGGTGCAAGGCTTCAGCTTCTCCGGCGCCGGCCCCAATGCGGCCATGGCCTTCACCATGCTCAAAGAGTGGGACCTGCGTCATGGTGCCACGGCTGCCGAAGAGGCTGAGCTGGCACAGGCCGCCATGGCCAACAGCAAGGAAGGCACCGTGATGAGCCTGCTGCCGCCCGCCATCGACGAACTGGGCACCTCTTCGGGTTTCACGCTCTTCCTGCAAGACAGGGCCAACCAGGGGGAGGCCGCGCTGCTGGCCGCCCAGGCGCAACTGCTGGCACTGGCGGCCCAAAGCGAAGTGGTGAGCGATGTCTATCTCGACAGCCTGCCCCCCCGGCGAGAGCATTCACCTCGAGATCAACCGGCAGAAGGCCGAGGCCATGGGACTCTCGTTCACCAGCGTGAGCAGCACCCTGTCGGCGGCGATGGGATCGCTCTACATCAACGACTTTCCCAACGGCGGGCACATGCAGCAGGTCATCCTGCAGGCCGACGCGTCGGCGCGCATGCAGCTCGATGACGTACTCGGCGTGCGGGTGCGCAATGCCAGCGGCGGCATGGTGCCCCTGCGGGAGGTGGTGACGCCGACCTGGCGCCAGTCGCCGCAACAGATGATGCGCTTCGAGGGCTTCCCCGCCGTGCGTCTCTTCGGGAGTGCCGCCCCCGGGGTGTCCAGTGGCGCCGCGATGGCGGAAATGGATCGCCTGGTGGCGCAATTGCCGCCAGGCTTCGCCCTGGCCTGGACGGGACAGTCGCTGCAGGAGCGCCAGTCGGCGGCCGAGGCCCCCCTGCTGATGCTGCTGTCGGCGCTGGTGGTCTTCCTGGTGCTGGCCGCGCTCTACGAGAGCTGGTCCATTCCGCTCTCCGTGATGCTGGTGGTCCCCCTGGGCCTGCTCGGCGCCGTGGCGGCGGTGATGCTGCGCGGCATGCCCAACGACGTCTTCTTCAAGGTGGGCATGATCACCATCATCGGCCTGTCGGCCAAGAACGCCATCCTCATCGTGGAGTTTGCCCGCCAGTTGCATGGCGAAGGGCGCTCGCTGCTTGACGCTGCGGTGACCGCCGCACGCCTGCGTCTGCGCCCCATCCTGATGACATCACTCGCCTTCACCCTCGGTGTGGTGCCGCTGATGCTTGCCAGCGGTGCCAGCGCGGAGACCCAGCATGCCATCGGCACCGGCGTGTTCGGCGGCATGATCAGCGGCACCCTGCTGGCCATCTTCTTCGTGCCGGTCTTTTTTGTCTTCGTCATCGGCACCCAGGCGCGCATTCAGGCCTGGAGGGCCAGACGAGCCACGTAGCGGAGAGCGTCATGATGTTGCCCCCTGATGTCTGGCGCTCGGCAATGCCGGCAGGGGGCTGCAGGGAGTGGCTCTCAGCCCTCACTTCCAGTGTCATCACGGGCGCTGTGGTGGCGGCCAAGGTGAGAAGGCATGGGCTGGCAGGAGAGCACGGGAGGCGGGATTATCGTCACTGGCGGCAGCAATCTAACGGCCCAGACAATGACAGCGTTCAGACAACAGAGGCCATCGAGACCGTGAAAGAGACAGGCTCGGCGTTCGAGCCAGACATCCACCGGACTGACGGGCAGCCTGGCCGTGCTCGTCCGCATCTTGTTGGCCACCATTGAAGGAACTGACGGGTGGGAGAGCCCCGCTCAGGTTGTCACTCAATGGCACCTGCATGTAGCACGCGAATACGAAAAAGCCCAACTGAATAAATCAGTTGGGCTATATAGATGGCGGAGGAGGTGCCCGCCGTAATTAAGTCCAATCAACTCCACACCAATCCAGCAAGCCATTTACTATCAGTATATTAGAAACAAACACAGTCCAATCCATCCCAATCACATATTACCACTGCGCATGCTTGGTGGCATACTGAGTGGCATATTCAATTCTCAAGGAGGTTACCTGATGGCAATCCTCACCGATACCAAAGCCCGCAACATCAAGCCTGAAGATAAGCCCCTTGCTCATGGTGGCGTCACCGGGTTGACGCTACACCCCTCTACCATCAAGGGCAGAGGAAAGTGGGTGTTCCGCTATGTCAGCCCACTGACGAAGAAACGACGTAACGCTGGCCTCGGGACTTACCCCGAGATCTCTATCGCTGACGCTGCTCGAGACGCCCAGGCAATGCGGGAACAGCTGGCGAATAATCTGGACCCACTAGAGATCCGGCTGCAGGAGCAGAACAAGCCGAAGATCCCGACGTTGGAAGCATCCGCCAGACTCGTCTACGAAAGCTTGTTTATAACTCGGTACGAACCCTGGCGGCACGGCTCAAGTACTTCGAGGCGGTGAGTGGCGGCCTGACCCGCTATCTGCCGCTGACCTTGCGGTTGCGGGCCAAGAGCACCACCCAGTCTTACCGCACCCCGGTCTACTACGTGGATTTGACGCTGCGTGACGAGCTGACCCTGACCGAGGCGGTCGGTCAGGCACGGCAGGAGGCGATGCTGGACGATGAGGCAGGGCTGGCGATAAGCGAGATGGAAACCGTGGCGCGAGCGCTATTGCGTAATGGTCAGTTCGAGGACGTGGATGAAGAAGTGCCAATGCTACTGGAAGAGTTTTACCCCCAGGTGGAGGAAGGGGAGCATTTGACTACCGAACCAGCACCGCAAACAGTGGCCCAGCCACGGGGAACGCGAGCACGGGCATCCCCGTTAACCAACAAGCTAGGCAAGGGCGCCACACCGGCACCCAGTACACCCTGACTCAGGATTTGGCCAAGCGCTCGACCAGCCGCTCAAACGTCTCCAGCAGCAATGCCCGGTCATCGCTGTCCAGCCGGGCGAGTTTCTGCCCCAAGACGATACCCTGCTCGGTTGGGCGCGGGCTGGTTTCGCGCAAGAAATCGGCCAGCTCGCAGCCAAACAACTGAGCCAGTTCAGCCAGCCGGGCAATGGTCGGCACCACGATGCCGCGCTCCATCCGAGAGACGGCTTCCATCCCGATATTAAGGTGCTCTGCCACCTGATCCTGGGTCAATCCCGCCTGCTGGCGCTGCCGCCCGATCGCCTTGCCCACGCTTTTAGCCAACAGCTCACCTGGGCCTGGGATTCCCGTACCCTGACCTTACACAAATAGAATCGTCACTTTTCCACACTGATAACAGGGCACCCACGAGGTGCCCTGCTGCGTTTTTATGTCTGACCACAAGGAGTTATCTTCATGTCTCGATTCACCCCAGGCGATCATCTGGTGACCGCTCGCCTCGGTTATACCCACCACGGCCTCTATGTCGGGGGCGACCTCGTTATCCACTACCAGGGGCCTAATCACGGCCTACCCGGTGAGATAGTGATGACGTCTCTGGATGCGTTTTCCGATGGTAAGCCGGTCTGGTGCAAATTTTGCCCTGTTAGGCGGTATGACCGAACGGAGAGCCTCGAACGTGCCCGCACACGGCTGGGCGAACACCGTTACGATGTGTTGTTCAGTAACTGTGAACACTTCGTGATGTGGTGCATCCACGGTATCCACCACTCGACACAGGTTAGCCAGGTAGCAACGGCAGTGGCGAAAGCGGCCCTTCGTACTCCACAGGCCACCATCATTCCCCCAGCCATGACCGTGTTGAGCCGCGAGCGCACAACGTCTGATTGCATAACGCTCGCCACCTCTGCTATCACCCTGACCACCCTCGTGACATCGCCAAGCTGGGTCCCCCTGGCAACTGGCGCATTAGCCGTTTACGCAGTCAGCCGCCTCTGGTCCTGGCTCACCGACTGAGCCACTGCCTTACCCTCGCACAACAAGGAGCACTACCCATGACGATTCCCTTTCACCGGGACGGCTTTGCCCTGCCCGTTTGTCAGGCTCTACTGACCCTGCTCAGCCAAGAAGCCGAACGTACCGATCTCGATCTGGGGCGCTGCACCCAGCTGACCTTCAACTTCCGTAACCCCGGTTACAGCGCTGAACAGGGTGGCGTCCACCCGGTCGAGATCCGCTTGGTACGTGGTCTTGACGACTGGCTGGTCGATTACGTCACCGATTTCAGTTACCAGGGACTGGGCCAGGATGCCGAGCTCTGCAAGGAGCTTGATTTCAACTTCCTCGACGGGGAACACACCATGTTGGGCTGGGGGCCGCTACGGCTGGCTGAAGCCCGGGAGTTGTTCGATATCTGGCAGAGCAACTTCATTGCCTACTGCCGGTTGGAGTGTTTCACCGTTTCGGTCACTGGAGATTAGGAGGTTGCAATGAGCCAAGAATTAGCGCTTTCGCACTACTCACGCCAGTGGCTGGGACAGATCACTATCAAAGCAAAATTAAGGCCCACACAAAGTGGCAAACGCTGGTTGCTGCATCTGACACCTGGTAGCCCACATGCCCGCACCGTCACCTTACAAGTGCGTTGGTCTGGGGTTCAGTGGCAACTGCTCACCATCAGCAATGCTGACGACTGGCGCACCATGAGCCAACCGGTGGATGAGATCTGCGTTGATCCCAAGCGCAGGTGCTTCTGGCATTGCCAGGCAGGGCCGGTCCCGTTCACCGAGCAGCCCAGGGTACTGGCCAGCTTTCTGGCTGACCTGCAACGCATTTGTATTCATCGCGGTTTTACCGTGGAGAGTGACCCCTTACCCCATCAGGAAGGTGCCGATGACCAGAACACTGCTCGCCCTTGAGCTGGAGGGGGTTCACGACAACGGGGGGCAGACCCAGGTGGTGCTGGACTACGGTCTACGGGTCGATGGCTACGCCCTCTATCTGCGCTATCAGACCGAACGGGGTGACGCACTGGCCGAATGGCTGTGCGATCACCCGGAACGGGAGTGGCTTTATGGCATCGGCAACCTGCTGGCCACCAGTTACCAGATCCCGTTGCACGACCTGACACAGCAAAGGCTGCGCTCTGCCAATCACTGACCCACTCATCGCAATCACCACCCCCCTTATCGCAAAACACACCCCACCGGCCAGTGGGGCGAACGCTTTTGGAGAATGAATCATGTTGCATCACAAACTCAGTGCTGGGGAGCAACCCGGCACTTATCGGGTGACCGACTTAGTCACCGACGACGACTTGCTCACCATCGCCCAGGCACTGGCCCGCCAGAAGCTCGCCAAAGGCGTGGCCCTCACCGACAAGCATCTGGCCCACCACGCGCTACAAGGGCTGCTGCAAACGCGGGATCGCGAAGTGTTCGCCGCACTGTTCCTCGATAACCAGCACCGGATCCTGGCCTACGAGGAGCTGTTTCTCGGCACCCTCTCCGCTGCGACCGTCTACCCCCGCGACGTGGTCAAGCGGGCGCTGCACCACAATGCCGCCGCGCTGATGCTGGTCCACAACCATCCCTCAGGTTACCCAGAACCCAGCCGTGCAGATATCGAGATCACTCAGCGACTGCAAAGCGCCCTAGCGCTGGTCGATATCCGCACGCTGGATCATCTGGTGGTGGGGGCGGAGGGCGTGGTGTCACTGGCAGAGCGTGGACATTTGTAACAGTTGCGCCGATCAGGCCGTCCTTTTCGGGAGTAATGAGCATGGTCTGCGATGACCTGTGCAAGGACCCACCCTCATTTGGAGTAAAAACATGAGCACGATAGGCAGTTGGGGATTACACACCCAGGTTCAGCCCCGTTTTGGCGCACGAGCCATTGTCGAACGAAGCGGAGTCTCCCTGCTCTGGGATCGCAGCGGCGTCTATGGCGAGGCCGACGAGCAGTGGCTCACCGACATCGACACCGTTTTACCGGGGTTTATTGAGCGTCTTAGCAAACTATTTCAACAAGGGGAACTGCTGAGCGACCAAGATAAATTGGTAACATTGAGGCAAGGGGAATGGGTCTGCCTGGCCAATCCAAGGGCCAGCTATGGCTACCTCTATCTGGATGTCTACCGGCAAGAAAGCGGCAATGTTCCAGCCACAGAGGCATAAAGTCGACACAAAGGGTGAGCCACAGACTCACCCTTTGCCCAAAACTTCTTTTTTTGGCTCTCTACTGAACCCCTAATGCCTTGTAAACGGCATCAATCAGATCAAACTGACCGTTACCTGATTTTGCCGGTGCTAGCCTTCCTTGGTAGACTTTGCCACCCATTCATCGAACACAAAGCCTCTAATGAAGCTGCTCAACACTTACGACGACAAAGACGAAGCCGAAATTGCATTAACCAAGATCACGGGTGAAAAACGCTTGGCCAGTGAACGTGATAGCACAGTTGTGATCTATAACCTGTTCGGCCAGCCCACTTGGGGTAACTTTCATCGGCTCGGCATGTTCGATTTGCCTGAGCTGCAGAGCATGTTAGAACAACGAAAAGCAGGGCAGCCAATTGATACCGCCCGCCATCGTGAAATTCTCTCCATGCTGCGTTATGCCGCCAGATCTTTCGAGCTCACCATCCCCGAGCATTGGTTATAAAAAGGCCGGTTTCCCGGCCTTTTGTTTTTTTACTCTTCAAATTCAGCATTGCCAAACTTGAGCATACTGCAATTCTCTTTGATGGCTCGCTGCAAGTTGGCATCAAACCCTTTCCCTGAACGGGCGTTAATCTCAATTGAGATCTCCACATCCACTCCCAATTGGCTGGTGAAGTTTTGCACAACCTCATCCATCAGCGTGGCAAAATCCATCTTGGCCTTGATGGGGTCAATCCTGACCGAGCCATAGAACCGAGTTTTCTCGGCGATTGGAGGCGTAGGCAATGGACACAAGCCGTCTCCACCAGCTCCTTTTTCCCCATCAGTCCCTGTTGTTTTTTTGGTGTCGTTATCGCCGTCTTTTATAGAGGGCTTATCGATTTCCTTTTGTTCTTCTGTCTTACTTTTCTCTTTGTCCAGCTTGTCTTGATAACGTAGGGCTGCCTCGCGGCTTATCAGCAGGCTGTGCTCATCGATAAACACGGTGGCCGCTTTGCCAAAAGCAAAGCCCTCAAAACGATCTTCACGCTGGCTAGAGGCAAAGGCGAAATAGTCAGAGCCCTGGATAGCGGCTTCGATGCAGTGGCGCAATACCGAATCATTGACCAAGCGCGGCATATAAAGATACTGGCAAGCATCCTGCCACACCTTCAATGCGCTGACCGATTCAGCGCCTTTGCTGAAATAGTATTTATCCAACAAGTTGCGCAAATGAACGGGTGACCACTCTTTGATCAGCCACTCCTCTTCAACCAATCGGTTCTCGATCTCCTGGATCAATTTGGGCGCGCCTGAAGCGATCTGGGCTACCTCCCACTCCAGCATTTGGCCGGGTTCCTGCAACGGGGCTAGCAACCACTTGTAGGTATCGCGGATCAAGCTATCAAACTGCTTTTTCGCACCATCGCGGTTGGCTTTAGCCTGGGTCAGATGCGCCAGATCCTGATTGAGCACGCCGTTTTCGATATCGGTGACAATGGAGTGCCAAGCCAAGTAGGTTCTGCCTTGATCTTTCAAGCGACTCAGGCTGTCATAATCCGCAGCCAAGAAGAGCAGGCGGTTTTGCTTCACCCGAGGTTGCTCACCACGCTTGAGCAAGATGGCTTCTGCTGCTTTGAAAGCCTGATTGGTGCTACTGCTACGGCTGTATGCCGACAACCCCTGAGGTTCCAGCACCACCAGCCGTGGCCCATTGCCATATTCATCCGGCACATCGCCAGCAGGGGTAAAGACATGGATGCCAGCAAAGCCGTGCTGAGCACCAAAGCAGCCCGTCACCGACTTTTTCAACAGGGGGAGCAAATCCTCACGTTCGCTGACATTGCTCTTACGCGTTTCCATCTCCCGCCGCAGGTTTGGCTTGGTATCGAGCCACAGCCGCTCTTTATCGCCATAGAGATAGGTCAGGCGGTCCCGTAAGCGGGTCAGCACATCCTTGAACGTGCCAACCGTTTGACCGGGAGAGCAGGCTCCGAGCAAGATCCGCTCCACTTCCAAACCACGGTGCATCTGATCACTGGAACTCGGCGCACTGCCCAAAAACAGCGTGCGCATCACTCGGCGGGCAGCATGATATTGCCCAAAGCGCGTGTCATTTTTATCAAGATCGGCGGCTTCCGAGCGAACACCATCCACCTCTTTTTCGATGACCGGCTCCCACCCTTGAGGCAGATAATGGATGCTCTTGCCGCGCACATTGCTGTCATCAAGGGGCAGCGAACCCGGCATGATCAACGCATCGCGATTATCCGCTACCCACAAACGGTGGATCACGATGGCCATATACTGCAACACACCACGGGTACGCTGGAATTTGTCCAGGGTTGACCAGTCCTCATAAAGACGGTCGAAGACTTCCGGGTGGATGGGATATGACTTGCACAACCGATCGTAGTAATGGCCTGACTGCGTTTCGTTCGGAAAATCCGGTGCATGTTGGCGATAGAAATCTGCGTATTGTTGCGCAATGCCTTGCACCTGAGCTGGATCACCGGCTGATTCAAACAGGCGGCGGCGCACAATTTCAAACGCCTCTTCGGTTGCAACCGGCTTCCAGACCGATTCAACACGAGCAAAATACTTCTCAAGGGAATCAAGCGCCTTCTGCCCCATCGTGCCGCCGACTTCCAGTGCGGATTCTGGCAAAGAGGCCAACAGCATGGCGTTGGGTACAGCCTTCATCGCCTCGGTCAACGCCTGAATAAAGGTGATATTGGAGTCAAAGGTCCCGGCATTAAACTGCTTGCCCACCTCCAACTGGCGCAAGAACGCCACCAGCTCATCCATCAAGACGACGCAAGGAGCAGCCTTGGTCAGTAACGCAACCAGCAACTCCTTACCCGGTGAAGTACCATCCCGATCACTGTCAGCAACCAGCTCATAACCCTCGTCGCCCAACAGTTGCCAAGCCAACTCACCCCACAGGGTATTGGCCCGCACTGCACCATGCTGGCGCGGCTGACTCACCGACAAGTTGATACCATCGATCACCGCGACTCTCGCGAGCGGCAATTGATCGATCCCGGCCGCATCCAGGATCGGCGGGATGCCCTGCAAACGATCCGTGGTCACGTTGCGTGATGCCAGATGATAAACGGCCAACATGGTGTGGGTCTTACCACCACCAAATGCCGTTTGGAGCTGAATAACCGGATCGCCTCCCTTGCCAGCCAACCGCTCGGCAACGGAGCCTAACAGCAGCCGCATCCCTTCGGTGATAAAGGTACGCGCAAAGAACTGCTCGGCATCTTGATACTCCAGCGGGGCCTTGCCGTTAGCCACTTGGGTAATATCTGCGGCAAACTCGGACTGTTTAAACGTGCCTTCCAGCACATCACGATGGGGGCGCGCAATCTCGCGCCAGGGTTTCAGACTCATTGTTAAGCCTCGTGCAATAAACGTTGAAGCCCTGTAATCAGAGCCTTAAAACTTGTTGAGCGATGAGCCTCATCCAGACGAAGGTAAGGGGCGATGCTTCTGGATCCGCTCAACTTCTGGTATGTGTTTTTTGTGATTTTTTTCAGTTCTTCAGCCGCGTTGACTAAGCGATCAGGATCACGAAATTTCTGGTTTCCTTGTAACTTGGCTAACCCTGTCAAATTCAATCCTTGTTCAACTGCTGCTAGATCACCCAGATAAAAACTTTCCAGTTCACGACAGGCGATTCGGATCAAGGCGTTCGGTCGACCTGCCTGTTCGCACAAAGTGAATAATTGTGCTTTGATATCCACGCAATTACCCGAGTCTTGATCGCGCATCACAACAAACAGTGCATCCCCCTGCCAACCTCGCAAACGCATCACCAGTCTCTTATGGAGATCCTGTTTTCCTTCAAAAACGACAAAGCGAAACTGAATATCAGGAAATAAACGAGGGATCACTCCCTCCAGCATGGCCCTAGCGGATGGCTCCTCCAAGCAAAAAACCACTGTCGTCATTGAGGGTCTACTCCCTCAAAGAAGCCATGTTTCCACAGATAACCTAACTGATCGCCTTCAGCCATATAGGCAGCCACCTGCTTATTATCTCTGGCTCTGACAATCTCGGTTGCCCCTTGTTTTTTTACCAGCCAATAAACAGAGTCCAGCTCGACTGCATTAAGAAAATCAGGGGAATGGGTAGAGACGAACACCTGGCCACCGCGCTGGGCATAGGCGCTGAACTCTTCGGCCAGTTCCCACAACAACCCCGGATAAAGTTGATTTTCAGGCTCTTCAACACACAGCAGAGGATGGGGAACTGGATCATAAAGCAGCACCAGATAGGCAAACATCTTGATCGTGCCATCCGACACATACCGCGCCAGAAAAGGGTCCTCAAAGGCACCATCTTGGAAGCGTAATAGCACGCGCCCCTCTTCTGTCGTTTTAGCATCGACCTTGGTAATGCCAGGAACTCTATGTGTCAGCTTGTCCAGAATGGCGGAAAAAACCTCCGGGTATCGGCTATGTAAATGCTGCGTCACCAGAGAAAGGTTATCCCCTTCACGAGAGAGGTGTTCGGCATAACCAGCCTCTTGTTCAGGACGAGCCCGATTGATATGGAAATCAGAGATATGCCAATTTTCGATCAGGGTACCGAGCGTGACGACAGCCGGGAACTGGGCAAATTGTGCTAACCCTTTAATCGCCAAAATGTCCGGCGACTTCAATCGCTGCTCCTCTCTCACCAACTGATTAACATCTTTGACTTTCTCGATTTCATTGGTGACAGCCATACCCGCACCGCGAGAAAAATCCAGAAAATGCCATGGCTGTCCACCGCTACCGCGTCGGTACTTCAAAATTTCGCGCTCGACTATCGGGCGGCCGTTGTCTTCACCAATCTCAAGAAAATAGGTCACCAGCGGGGCTGTATCATGCTCACGAAATTTCAGCTCAATCTCGATATTGCCTTCTGCCCCGCGGCTTTTTACCTCCTGAAAGCCCCGGCTTCCCCCGGCTTTCACCAAGGCAGTATGCAAATTGCTCGACAAGGCTTCACGCAGAAAATCAAATACCCCAAACATGGTTGATTTTCCGGTTCCATTTGCCCCCACCAACACACAAAACTTGGGGATCCCCTCCATCTGTGTGTTACGAAAACTTTTGAAGTTCTTTAAGGTGATCGACTCAATATGCATACGGCTGTCCTGTGTTCATGTTGTTGGCGAAAGCCAATCAGAAATCAAATCCTTGTTGGTCGCCAACCTGACCGCTTTCGACCATCGCGCCTTGCATCGCCTCCCACGCCATGACCAACTCGTTATAGGCACGGGCGTCGCTGGCCCAGCCTTTACGTTCGCAAAGGGTATAGAGGCGATAGGCCAAGGAGCGGATGGCGTCGCTCTTGTTTGGCATCAATGCCAGCATGGCCCCGGCAGCGCTGGCGCCTTGGCTATTTAACAGGCGAATCAGTTGATGCAACCCCTCCCACACCGGGGTGCGGCTGTCGCGCTCAGGTGTCCAGTCGCTCGGCAGCTCTGCCCATTTGAGCAGACGCAGGTCCCCTTGTCCGGCCTCAACGACCCCGGCCTCGACCAGGCCCGCGACGCTGGTGCCCTTGGCGCGGGCCAACACATCGGCCTCGCCAAATTTGCCCACCCGCCAATCTTGCTGCTCGAACCAGTGCAAACAGAATTGGGTATCCGCATCGAAGTCATCTTCGGCGAGGAAGCGGTTAATCAGTTGCAGCGCGGTTTTCACGCTCATGGTGCTGCCATCGGCTTCGAGCACTGCTGCATATTTACTGAAGATGCCCATGCCGGGGCCGATAATCGCCTGCGATAAGTCCACCGGAGCTACGGCTGATTGATTATTGCCATGGGCATCGATCGTGCCCTGGGTCATATCAGCCAGCGCTTCAGGCAGTACGGCATTGAGTTCACGGATAAACTGGCGACGGCTGATGGTATCGGCATCGGCGTTGCGCTTATTGCACACCAGCACCACGCTGGAGGCCAGCGCGTTGGTGCCTGAAGCAATCATCCTAGAGCTATTCTCAGTTCTAATTGGCCAAGTGCCATTAATGGCAAAACCGGCGTCGATCACCGCCTGTAGAAAGGTTTCCCAGCCGGCGCTGGAGGTGCCGTCGGCCTTGGTTTCGGACTGTTTAAAGGCGTAATAAATGGTCACCGGAAACGCCGGGTGGGCCTGCTCGGCCAGTTGCTGGATCGCCTTGCCCATGCCATCTAAAAAGAACGCCTCGGCCCCCTCCTTGCCGCCGTGGCGATACTGCGTGGCGACCAGCTCCTCCGCCTTAGGCACCGCCATGGTGGCATAGAGGCCGGGGAAGATTGGCCGCAGTGATTTTCGCAGCCAGACATAGAAAAAATCCGACAAGTCGGCATAACCGATATTGTCGTAATAAGGTGGGTCGGAGGAGATCACCTTATTGCGGCTAATAGTCTGGGTTTGAGCATCATCCTGCTGCACACGACCGAACCAATGTGACTCTACATTATCAAAACAACTACTAAACGCTTTGGTTATACCGTCAATAAAGACACTCCACCCACCTGAACGATCACCTATTGGATTTGATTCGGCAAAATCCCAAATCATTGGAATCGCTTGTCTTCCAAAAAGCTGGCGTGGGCACTGAGCCACTGGTTCCCATCGACATAGGCTATTCCCCAAGTCAGCCATTTTATTAGTTGCAAAAGCTAAATACACTCCCATAGCTTGCGCATAGGCAGTGGCGCCGATGCCGCCGGCATCGAGGCCAATACCATCATCGGCCATCCCAGCAGAGAGAGCATCTTCACGACAACGCGCGATGGCTTCGCCAACCAACTCGGAAAACGTGGTTAGTGCGACTAATTGGCGGGGGGTGAACAAATCCCCCCACTCTTTCAGACCATAAGGTACGCAGGTACCCCCTGTCAGTCTTGCAGGAACTAACCCCGAAGGACGCCATTCAGGCGGTTGCACTAAAGCAACTTGCTCCTGTTCATCCATAGGCGATAAATAGACTCGACCTTTTTTGCCCTCTAGTACAATAGCCATCAGGCGCTGAGACATTCGGCCTGCTTGCCCTTCATCTTTAATGTAAGAGCCTGTAATTGGAGTATTAGAAATTAGACACTGGAAATTGGCACCACGTCCTTCAGCTTTAGTTCCTGTCTTAGCTGATTCCGGCGGCGTACCCACCTGGACGGTAAAACGATAACTATCTCCTTCCACCACAGGTTCGACATAGGCCTCTTTGCCTGCCTTGGAGGAAAGAACAAAGGTCGAGGCCAGCGGCACATCGACATGAGAAAACGCCGGATTCGGGCTTTTTACGGTCCGCGCCCATAGCCAGGCAATGACCGTCAGCTCTTCACCCAAGTAGGGTTGCAGATCCGGGCGTTCTGCCACCATCTCGGCGGTAATAGCGATCTTGGGATAGAGATGACCAATGCGCTGTTGCGCCTCGTCGCGCATCCAAGCGCCGTAACGGCGCACATCTTCCGCCAGCCCCTTGGCACCGGACCAATCCTCGAAAGCATCCTTGGTGGCTTTTTTCTTGCTTAGCTTATCGCAGGCAGGCAGAGGCCCCACCGGCTCGCGGCCGGCAAATTTGGGCGGGATCTCGATCATCGCCTTATTGATGGTGACCGCTACCGGGTTGAGATCGGAGGCGTGGGATTCCAACCCCAACCGCTGCGCTTCCAGCGGCAGCGCACCGCCGCCAGCAAAGGGGTCGTGAAAGCCCGGTAGTTGCTCTGGGTTAAAGAGTTCGGCCGCCTGCGGGTGATCCTTGTTCAAATCGCAGATCTCGCGCCAGCTCTCCCAGATCGCGGCACGGGCTTGGTTTAACACAGCCTCGTTATTGGTGTTTTCCCACTTCACCAGCTCGCGCAGGATATTGAACAGCTTTTCGCGCTTCTTGGCGGCTTCCTGCTTGTTGACCCCGTACTTAAACCCCGCCCCCTGCTGATAACCGGGATCGTTGACCATCTGGGCAAAGATCACCGCCCGTGCGGCCGCCAAGGGGCGACGCGCCCACCACAGATGCAGGGTCGACGGATGGCCGTGACGGATCGATTTTTCCCGGGCTGCTGCCGCATTGATATCATCCAGCGGCAAGGCCACTTCGATCAGTTTTTTGGGGGATTTGATTTGAGTCATACGAGTTCTGGGGCCTCACGCTGCAATACTGTTTCGGCGACAGGGCCGAAGAATTGGCGAGTTAGTGAAAAAAAATGGTTTAGCTGATGATGCGCCGTCGGCACTAAATCAAGGTGTAATAGCTGATTAAGATCCCAGCCTTTGGTGAGATGTTCTTCTTGGAGTTGCTCTAGCTCGTCCCACCATTGCTGGCGTAAATTCACCAAGTAAGGGCTATTCAGGTTGAGCAAGTCGATGCTGTATTGAGCCCGCTGTTGCTCACCTGCATTCAAATGAATGGAGGGTACCACTCGACCATCCGACATATAGGCAAAATAGCGCGCACAATCTGGTTGGTAACAGTGAACAAACCGAGCCATCTCCACGCCAGCTTGTTTACCCACCGCATGGCCACCAAAAACATCGGCCTTCACTCTCGACGAGACTGTGTCAGAGCTGAACGCACTTGCGGCGAGATTGGTTTCATCAAAGGTGCGGGTAGGCACTTGGCTTTTGTTCTCTACATGTTCGATGTGATAATCAAGCCCCAGTAGATCAGCGCGCACCTCGCTGTAGCAACAAAGTTGATATTGCTGGTTGCATAACCGGGACAATAGTTCGCGCTTGTGGCCAAAAGAGGACCAACGGCTTGTCGCTTGTTCCTGTGTGTGTGGTGGTGTTTGATGAGCCATTGCTAGGCCATGCACATGCAAACCAGATTGGTTGACATATCTCATTGCTTTGCATCCAATCCTTTCAGCCATTGTTGACGGGCGATACTGCGCTGCAATCGTTGTAACTGTGGGTGCCCAGCCCCCAGCACCATCAGCAATTGAGCCATCAGTCCCTTGGCTTCTTCCTCATCGCCCAATCCTTGATCGACTAGCTCGGTCAAGCGAAGCAATAAACTTTTTTCGTCAATCGGTGGCTGAGGATCAACCAGCATGACCGTGCGCAAGACATTATTACTCGGCTCACCGTAGGTGTTAGCTAGAGGGATTGCGGCAATCGCATTGCCATTGACATCCTCACCCAATACTCGAATTGATTCGGTACGCACAGTGCTGATTACCTGCGGGCTATGGGTGGTGACGATAAATTGGAGATTGGGAAATGCCTGCTGCAACGAGGCCAATACTGTCTGCTGCCACGCTGGGTGAAGGAACATGTCCACTTCATCGATCAGTACGATGCCTTGGGTTTTGTGCGCCGCATCCACACCTAAATGAGGGTTGAGCTTGATACAGCGAAAGGCAATATCCGACACCATGGCAACCATATTACGCAGACCATCGCTGAGCAGGGAAAGCGGCATATAGCCCAGTTCGGGATGCTCCATCACCAGTTGCTGGCCCATGCTGGAGCGGTATTGCAGATCCCGCCAGCCGGTCAGCGAAGTTGTGAGGGTGTTGATGGCACGCTGCACGACTTCAATGGCAGCCGCGAAGTTGGCCAGCGCACTCTGATCCGGCTTCTTAAGTCGATTCTCCAGCTGATCGATTTGCAGCTCGCGATAACTGCGAAATACCCAGCCATACCAGGTTTCAAACTGCTTATAGCTAGAGGTTGCCGTTAGACAGTTCTGGTAGCCCCAAAGGCGGGAAAACACGCTGGTATCGAGCTTTTTATCTTTTGCTTCAGAGGTATAGCGCCCCTGATACCAGAGGCGCCCAGTTCCTAAATAGACCACCAAGGGTAAATCGATAGCGTCTATGTTGGCTTCCTGCCCTTTATAAATCGTTGACTGGAATTTCTTTGCGAGCCGAGTCAGAACTTGTGTCGACTGATCCCCCTTGGTTTGGGTTCGTGGCTTGACCTGATCGCGGCTCTGTTGCCAGTGGAGCGGACGCGGCTTCTGATCCTGATTGGGGATACTACTGGTCTGGGCCGTAATCTGGCTGGGCAATATCGGTTCCATCTCTTGTTCACGGCGCTCAAGACGCACGTCTTCAATCTGAATAGTGGCCGACTTGCCGGTTTGGCTGCCCAGATCAAAGCCTTTGACGAACGGCCAAAGCGCAATGCGCACCGCATCGAGGATCGTGGTCTTGCCCGCACCATTGGGGGCAATCAAGACAGTCATCTGCGGATGAAAGGTCACATCCAGCAGCTCAAAACAGCGGAAATTTTTTAAGGTAATTTGTTCAATTTTCATAAGCTACCTTCGGCATCGGTGGCGCGCGCCAGCAAATCCGCCAGATCGTAATTGATGCTCGCCACGCCCATATCCGGCTCTTTGGTAAAGGGCTGGCGAATATAGAAGGGCACCTCGGTGTTGTCACCCTCTACCAGCACAATGGCCAGCAGGAATTTGTCGGCCTGGTTGAGGGCATAGAGGATCTCGTTGCGACTGACGGTGATGGTGGTTTGCCCCTTGCTGCGCCCTTTGACTTCGATATGCCGGTCTGGTTTGAGTGAGCCATCGGCATTCAACTGCGGGCGAGCGGTGATATCCCAACCACATTTATCCGCCGATACGTCGATCACCGTGTGGCCGAGGGCTTGCTCGGCCTGCGTCACGGCCTGCATTGCAATCTTCTCGATATGGGCCCGGCTGGCGGCATCTGGGCTAAAGATTGCTTCGCCTTTGCGTTTGGCCAGTAAACCTTGTGGGATCACTAAGGCACTGCCAATCACCACCGGGGTGCTAGAGACCACCTGCTTGAGTGCGGTGAGCTCTGCCGTGCGCTGTTGCAGACGTGCGGTCAATTCATCGACTCGGCGACGAGCGTTTTCGGGCTGCATTTTGGGTTGCTTGCCCGCTTTGACGTCATCGCTCAATTTCAAGAAGCGATCCTGCCAGTAGTTGATCTCTTTGATCAGTCGCTCATGCACAGCCGTGAGGGTTTTATCGGCTTGCAGTTCACGGCGCGTTTTCACTTCCGCAAAGTGTTCTGGCACCAGCTTTTCAGAGGCCAGTTGCAGCGCCAGCGGTTCGAGTGGCTGAGATAACCAGGGTGAGTGCAGGATATCCTGCACCAGTGCCAGATCAGCATCCGCTATCGGTTGCAGGTCTAAATGGGGGGCCCAACCGGCATAGCTGGCCCGACAGGCAGTATCGATGGCGACAAACTGCAACCGCCGTGAGGCGACACTCTTGGCTTGTTCGCTGGTTTCGCGGATTGAGTGCTCCAGCATCATGATGAGGCGAGGTTCGTCCCCTTCATCGGCCGGGTCCACCAGCACAGCCCCCTGCTTGAGCTTGGTGCGATGGGCTTGCAAGGTGAGATCGAGCAGCGAGTGCATCAGTGGATGTACGGGATGAAGCAGTTCGGCCAGCACCTTGCCGGTGGGCCTGATCAGCTGCTTTTCAAAACAGACGCGTTCATAACGGGACAACACAGGGGTGCGGCTTTCGCCGATGCTGCGATCCCGTTCGCGGATCACCGCTGGGACATGCTTTATTTCATAGCGGCCCTGTTCACGCTCCCTCAGTTCGCCGTTTAATCCGGCAAAGGCTTCTTGGAAAAACGCCCGAATAAAGAACGGCTGCAAGCGACGGGCTTCTGCTTTTTCCATCTGCTCTTTGATGGCGTAAAGCCCCTCTAAGCCCATATGGGATTCAACCAGTGCGTTGCGGCGCATGATCTCTTTGAGATGGTCGCTATCGAGTGCCCCTTCAATGACCTGATCCATCTTGGCGCGCACTGCGGGATCTTCACCATAGCGAATGGCGTCGATCAGCAAGTCTTTCAGAGAGACGTTATCAAAGGCTTCACCAAGGATGTCGAACACCTTACCACCCAAGGCTTTTTTTTCTATTTCCAGCTTATCAAACAGCTTTTGGAACACTTCCCCTTCACGGGTTTCATTGGCCACGATATTCCACAGGTGGCATACCTCTTTTTGGCCGATCCGGTGAATACGGCCAAAGCGCTGTTCGAGGCGGTTCGGGTTCCAGGGCAGGTCGTAGTTGACCATCAGGTTGGCGTTTTGCAGGTTGACGCCTTCCCCGGCCGCATCGGTCGCAATCAACACCAAGACGGTGGGATCACTGCGGAACTCGCTCTGGATCTTGCGGCGCTCATCCCGATTGGTGCCGCCGTAGATGACCCTGACTGCTTTGGGCTGACCCAGCAGATCACTGACACGTTGGCGTAGGTAATTCAGAGTGTCTTTATGCTCGGTGAAGATAATCAGTTTGCGACGACTGCCGTCGCGGTTCTTCATCTCGGGGGAGTCTTGCAGCAGTGATGAAAGCTGTTCCCACTTTTTGTCATTGCCAGACTGCACCAGCGTCAGCGCCTGCTGCTCAAGGTCTTTGAGTGAGTGGATCTCGGCGTCCAGCTCAATGATGGTTTCTGCTGCGGTGGCCTGATCTGCCACCTGTTCGGCATAGAGTTCGTACTCTTCGGCACTGAGATCTTCATCCAGCTCATCCCAGTTATCAGGCAGATCGATCTGTTTGGTGATGGTGTAAGTGCCGAGTGTTTCAGCAACACCCGCTTGTTTAGCCTTCTGGCCACGGGCTAGCAGCTTCATCTCAGCAAGTTTGTCTTGCAGTCGATTACGTCGGCGCTTCAGCGATTGATAGATTGCCTCCGGGCTGGAAGCCAAACGCCGTTGTAGCTGGGTTAATGCAAAACCCACGGTGGTTTTTTTCTTGTTATCGAGCTTGTCGGCCCGATTCATCTCTTCCCTGACGTACGTCGTTACCTGCTCATAAAGGCTGGCTTCAAGGGGGGAGAGATCATAGTTGGCCGTGTAGGCGCGGCGCTCAGGAAACAGGGGAGTGCCGTCGAAGGTGAGCAGCTCTTCTTTAACCATCCTGCGCATCATGTCGGTGATATCGACCTTGTGGGCGCCTTCGCGGAACTTGCCATAGAAGCGGTCGCTGTCGAGCAGTGACATCCAGACTTGGAAGTCTTCCTCTTTGCCATTGTGTGGGGTTGCTGTCATCAGCAGGAAGTGGCGGCAAATAGACCCCAGCAGCTCACCAAGGACGAAGCGCTTGGTTTTGTTGATTTTGCTGCCAAAGTAGTTGGCTGAGAGTTTGTGCGCTTCATCGACGATGATTAGATCCCAGTCGGTATTGCGCAGCTTCTCTTGCAGCTCTTCGCTACGAGAGAGTTGGTCCAGTCGGCAGATCAGGCGATCGGTTTCAGAAAAATAGTTACCGGTCGCGCACTGCTCTTGTTTTTCTTTGCTAAAGATCTCAAATTGCAGACCAAATTTTTCAAACAGTTCGTCCTGCCACTGTTCAGTCAACGAGCCCGGCGAGACCACCATGACCCGTCGAGCATCTGCACGAAGCAGCAGTTCAGAGATGAACAAACCCGCCATGATGGTTTTGCCCGCACCTGGGTCATCGGCCAGAACATAACGCAATGGCTGCTTGGGTAGCATGTATTCGTAAACTGCTGAAATCTGGTGCGGTAGTGGGTCAACGTTCGCCATGTTGACCGCCATCATGGGGTCAAACAGTGCAGCCTGCGAGATCCGGTAGGCTTCCAAACCAAGTTTAAAATCTGCCCCTTTTGCATCAAATGACCAAGGACGGCCTACTGTGGCCAGATCCAATGCTATCTCATCGGTTCGGAACAACATTCGCTCAGCTAGATTGCCACTGCTGTCTTTGTAATAGACTGTCAGCGCATGTTCACCAATAGGTTCAACTGTCACAACTCGCACCACTTGCCCTTCGACAATGCCGCGAACCTGAGCATCCTTTTTGATTTCTTCGAGCTTGAGCATATTGTTCCTATCGATGGTCTGGCAGATAACGGGCTGGGGTAGGCAATGTCAGATCTTGGCTGGATCGAGCCCTGCCGCTTTCAAACGTGCAGTGAGGTTACGCATCTTGCTAAATTCGGTGCCAAGACTCTCTTTGAGTTCCACTTTTTCGCAAAACTCTTTAGCCGTCACGTGCTTGAGTTCGTCGGCATACTTGAGCATTTGCAGGTGCATTTCGACCATGTATTGCTTGCGAGGTGCAGCTAACAAGGCACTTTTGATCTGCTGGTAGATCTCTTCCTCAGTCACTCAGGGACTCCAAATCGGCAGGGCACAGCTAATTTAGCTAAATTAGCTTGCAGCCCCCTAAATGGCAAGACTGAAAAGTCTCAAATGTGACTTTCAACTCATACAACAGAACGCATTTACAGTGCATTCTCAGGCAAGATGCCCCATCACTCTCCTTCGAGAACCGCAGGCGGCGCACTCTGACCATCACACCTGACTTGCCCCAGGGAGTTGGTGCGACAGATGGTGCCATCGGAGGCGCGCAGGTTGCCGAGGCTATCCTTGCGCCAGGTGACCGTATCGCCGGTACCCGGATTGCTAACGCGCACATTGCCCAGGCTGTCTTTGCGATAGGTGGCGCCTTCGCTGCTGCGGACATTGCCGAGGGAATCTTTACGCCAAGTGGTGCCACTTTGCGAGTCTCTGACGTTACCGAGACTGTCTTTCCGCAGGGTGCCGCTCTTGCCATCGTCACACTGGTAGCGGGTATTGCCGAGGCTGTCTTTACGATAGGTGCAGTCAGCGGCCCCAGCACTCTGGGCCACCAGCAGCAACAATAAGACCGCACTGAACACAGTGCTAGATAAGAGTGACATTTCATGTCCTTGGGGCGGATTTTCAAGTTGGCTCAGTATATGTCGTCTGTATACTCATGCCGATACTGGTTACATTAACATGTCGCATTTTGGAGCACATATGCCCCCTAAGGCTCAATGCTGTTCAGATAAGCACTTTTTTGACTGATTATTCATAAATTGGATTTGAGTTGAGGGGGCAAGGCTGTGTCCAGTCGATCTTCCTCCAGCCTTTATCCAGCGGGGCTTGCAATAGAAAGAGGGAGGCATCATGCCTCCCTCGCTTTTTTGTCCTGATACTACGTGGACTGGAACTCAAATTCTCTTAAGTGAACAGCATTGCCCCTAAGGCTCTCACTTGGGATCAGACCCTGCGCTTTCGACTACTTGAGATCGTGCTGCTATGGGAAGGCCGTCTTACCACCAATCACCTCTGCACCGCCTTCAACATAGGACAGCATCCGCTGCTCTACCCGCTGGTGCTGGCAAACCGGGACGAGTTGGTAGCCAAGGGCTGCATCTTCAAGCTCCGAAGCCCGGATTTGCGTGAGAGTTAAGGGACTTAGAGTGTTCCCAGAATAAAAACATGACTACAGGAAGGCTAGCCCCGTTTGTACCTACTTACTTGCTCAAGAAAGTAGCTGCCCAGTTCACCCTTATGCTGGCTTGCTTCGCTTTCTGCGCTGGCCAAGTGACCGTTGCGCTCCTTCCATACCGCATATGCGGCGGCCTTCTCGACCTCGATCCGTTCTTGTTGCTCTTTCGGTAGGGCACACAGATTGTGACTCATACTGATCTCTTTGTTATTTGTTGGCGCCATGGTACGTCATCAGTGGCATGCGGGACTTGCGCTGGTTCAAAGGTGGTGCGCTATAATGCCTGTATATAAATACAGGTGTTGTTACCATGAAGCTGTTAACCCCAGACCCATCACCCGCCGAGGTGACCATTCCGCTGTTCTTGCACCGCGTCTCTTGCGGCTTTCCCAGCCCAGCCAGCGACTATCTGGAAGGGAAGTTGGACCTCAACACCCACTGCGTGGCGCACCCTGCCGCAACCTTCTATCTGCGTGCCGAGGGGGAGAGCATGACCGGGGTCGGCATCTTTCCCGGTGACTTGCTGGTGGTCGATAAGAGCCTCACCCCACGCCATGGTGATGTGGTGATTGCACTACTCGATGGCTGCTTCACGGTAAAGACCTTGCAGCTCAAGCCGAGGTTGCGGCTGTTGCCAGCCAATCCGGCGTTCGCGCCTATCGACCCTTGTATGAGCCTCTCCCTGGAGTTGTTCGGAGTGGTCACCCATGTGATTGGCAATCTGAGGCAGCGTGATAGCTATAGCGATCGTTGATGTAAACAACTTCTACGCCAGCTGTGAGCGGCTGTTTCGCCCTGAGCTGCGTGGCCGCCCGATCGTGGTGCTCTCCAACAACGATGGATGCGTGGTGTCGCGCAGCCCTGAAGCCAAGGCGATGGGTATCAAGATGGCCGGGCCCTACTTCAAGATCCGCGAGCAGTTCGAGGCGCATGGCGGGGTGGCATTCAGCTCCAACTACGCGCTCTACGGCGATATGTCTGGCAGGGTGATGAGCACGTTGGAGACCATGGCCCCTGAGCTGGAGGTCTACTCCATCGATGAAGCATTCCTGTCACTGTCGGAGTCGTTTGCCGGGGACCTGACCGCCTATGGACAACAGATCCGGCAGCGAGTGTGGCAGTGGACCGGCCTCACGGTAGGGGTTGGGATCGGCCCCACCAAGACCCTCGCCAAGCTGGCCAACTATGCAGCCAAGAAGTGGCCTGCCACGGGCGGCGTCGTGGACTTGCGTGACGAGCTGCGCCGTGCCCGGCTGATGGCTATCACCCCGGTGGACGAGGTGTGGGGCATAGGGCGGCGCTTGGGGGCCAAGTTGGCGGCACAAGGCATCAACACCGTGGCAGACCTGGTGGCCAGTGATGCCAAAGGGTTGCGCGCCCAATACGGCGTGGTGGTCGAGCGGATCGTACAGGAGCTGCGTGGCCTGCCTTGCGCGGAGCTGACCGTTGAACCGGTGGCGAAGCAGCAGATCCTCTCGAGCCGTTCCTTTGGTGAGCGCGTGACTGACCGTGGGGAAATGGCCCAAGCGTTGTCAGGCTTTATGGCTCGCGCTGCCGAGAAGTTGCGGGCCGAGGGAATGTGTTGCCAGCGGGTGCATCTGTTCGTGCGAACCAGCCCCTTTGACGAACGAGCTCCTTACTACAGTGAGCAGGCTGGCGTCCGACTGGTCTGCCCTAGCGATGATACCCGGTTGCTGCTGCAGCAAGTGAACGTGCTGCTACCGCAGATTTGGCGCGACGGTTACCGCTATCAGAAGGGGGGCGTCATGCTGAGTGAGTTCACCCCCAAGGGGCAACAACAGGCAGATCTGTTTGCCCCGTCCTCCGCTCAATCGGACGCGCTGATGGCAGTGATGGACCAGATCAAAGCCAAGGGATTGGGGCGAGTAGGCTTTGCCAGCCAAGGTACGGGGTCGCCTGAGTGGATGATGCGACAAGAGCTCCTGAGCCCCTGTTACACCACCCGCTGGGAGGACCTGCCGGTGGCCAGGTAAGTGGATACAGTAATGTGCCTACCGTTTGCTAGATGTGGTACCCCACGTGGTACCCCAATACGAGGTTTTAGGATGATTTCTCAAGATCGACAAGTCGCGGCAGCAGACCGCGAGGATAGGCGCATCTCCTCCCCTCTGATAATCTGCCGTGGCCACGGTAGCCAACTATCCCGTTTTCATTTGGAGTTTTCATGTCACTGACCAAGAGTAAAACCTCGGCCAAGCGAAAAAAAGCCGAGCCGCGCCACGAGAGTCCGGCCCTTGCCTATTTTCATCGCCAGTGGCAGGCCATCGAAAAGCTGCAGGCCAAGCTGGCCAAACAGGAGCAAGAGGGGGCGGATATCTATCAGCGCTTTGTCAGCGACATTGAGCCTCTGGAGCGTGAGCAGTGTGGGCTGATTTTTCAGCTTTGCCAGCGGCTGGCCGGTTTCACCGCCCGCAAAAGTTTTACCCAGTGGCAGCGCGAGATGCTCCATGGCTGGATTGATGAATTGATGGGGTATCTTGAATCCAACCCGTTTCGGGGGGAGCTGGATCTGGAGTCACTCTATATGGCGGTGCAAGCGGGCAGCGTCAGCCAGCTCGATGATGATCAGCTCGAGGCGAGCTGCGATTTTATCACTGACATGCTGCAAGAGGCGTTTGGCGAGAGCCCCGATGATATCGAGCTGCTGCGCGAGATGGTCAGAAATCCCGAGAAGCTGCGCGACTATATGCAAGCCCAGGCCCAAAAACAGGGCGGTGATGAGCATGAGTGGGACGACGACGCGCCGGACTGTGGCGATGACCCCTTTGCCAATGACGAGGCTTTCGCACGTTGGCAGGATCATCATGACATGGCCGATCCGGATGAGGTTGCCAGGGTTGAGCAACTGCTCGATAACTCAAGCCTTAAGCAGCTCTATCGCAAGCTGGCTATGACGCTGCACCCGGATCGGGAGCAAGACCCGGTCAAGCGTGAAGAGAAGAGCCGCCTGATGGGCGAGCTCAGCCATGCGTGGGAAACGCGGGATATGTTTACTCTGTTGCACCTGGCTCACACCCATCTGCCCGAGGCAGACAAGCTGCTGAGTGAAGAGAATCTGGTGGCCATCAATCCGGCGCTCTGGCAGAAAAAACGTGAGCTCGAGATCTGCTTTTATAGTGGCCCGGAGGGAGTGCAAGGGGTTATCTTGCACAAGTTTAAACAGCGCTCGAAGAAGAAGACCGATCTCGCGTTCGAGGAGCATCAGCACTATCTACAGCGGGATATCAAGCAGTTGCATGGACAACTGGCGACCATCACCACCCTTGCAACCCTCAAACCCTATCTGGCCGAGCGCTGGGACGCACGTCAGCACGCCATCTGGGATGAAGAGCCGGACTTTGATGAGATCTTCTTTCGATAACACTTTTTTCGAAAACACATTTTTTGAAAACACCTATTTCGAAAACAAGAGAGAGCCAATGGCTCTCTCTTGTTTTGGGTAGCTTGAAGGATGTCGTGGCAATGAGACATCCAGATGAGTGCTATCGAGGCGCTGGACAGCCAAGGGCGCATGGAACACCAGCACAAGCTGACTGACCGAGTGAAAGGTGTTAGCGCCTTATTTATTCTCGGCCTGATACTGCACACCGCTCGCCGACATGGTAATGGCCGGTAGCTTTTGACGAACCGCCTCCCAAAAGCTGCTCTTGCGTTTGTGCTGCTGATAAAGCTGATTCAGATACTCCTGTGGCGAACAGAGAGGTCTCTCTCCATCCTCTTGTTCTACCTTTAAGGCCGCCTGATAATCCAGGCTCTTTTTCAGATCCGAGGCTGCCCCCGTGTAGTAGGTGCTCTTGCCCTGATTAACGACATTGGCCACCAATTGACGACGTAGCCGCACTGCCACCACGATAAATCCCTGCTGATAGAGGCGGCTCGACCAGGTTCGTACGGTTGAACCAGCAAGGAGTGAGAGATCCTCCTGCAAGTCTGCATCTGTACATTGCTCAAGCCGTTGTGCCAGTTGTGGCCATGCATCAACCTCCTCCAACAGCAACAAGACCTCGCGTAGCCCCCATGATTCGGCAATGGCAACAAACTGGCCTAATGCTACTTCTCTAGGCTCATCTCCACTTTGGCAATAACTCGCAAAAAACGAGTTTGCCCGTGTGCTAGCAAACGCGCGTAATGCCTGAGCATGAGCGTCAGCTCGGCGTCCCTCTTCCAGATAGGCCCGGATCAACACTTGATGCCACAGGTTCAATTGGCGGTGGCGCTGCAACAGAGCCGAGTCCATTGCCTCTAATACCGCGATGGCTTGATCGGCGCGTAATTCGTCGGTCAGCAGTCTGGCATAGTCAATCTGCTGACGGGGGTGGCTAAAGAGACCAGCCTGTTGCACCGAGTCAAAGAATGCAATATCACGCAACTCAAAGCTCAACCCCAACGCCTCTGGCAATAGACCTGCCGCCGCATAGTTATCGCGCAAGGCTCGCATCACTGGGGAGCCGAGCACATCACGGTAATCAAACAGGCAAGTAATGCTGATCGATGGATCAATGTCTGACAATCCGTCACGTAATCGACGAGCCAGCACCTCTGGGGGGACAGACTCTCGTTGAGCAGCGATCGCCATCAACCACTGTTCGACCAGCGCAAGATGGTAGTCCTCCCAGCTGCCACTGGATGTATCCATCTTTTCATACAAGGCTCTGGCATTCGCCAGCAACTCGAGGGCGAAGAGTTCTCCCTCCCTTGGAGAGGCGACGATCCCCTTGGCCAGCAACGGAATAAACTGATTTTGCAAGGTATCGAAGAAGGCATCCACCTCCTTATAATCCCAGGAAGGGGGGCGACGAGTGAGCTTGCTATACTCTTTTTTTGCCAATGCCAATAAGGCATCCTCAGCAGTAAGGTACTGGTTAATCAGGTGCTTTTTTGCGAGGGGAAGATGCGTTGCCAGGTCAAGCACGATAGCCAACAGCTCGGCTTGGCTTTTGCTTTCCAGTTTACTCAATTGCGCTTTGGTTAATATTCGTGCCATCAGCTGAACTACCCATTATCAGGTCTATCTAATCGAACATTGTGCCTGAGACCGATATAGATGCCTATCCATTGGAGCGACATCCCCCGGATGACAGAGACCATAAAGAACACATGGTTAAGAAACCATGTCTACGTCGCTGGAGGCGCTCAGCAATGAACACCTGCAAGAGCAAGCCACCAAGGCCCGATTTGCTGCTCGTATCCTTCATGCCCACTTTCTGGCACAACGTAGCGAACACCAGTGGTGGTACCCATCAAGATTGGCCGCAACGAGCCGTGTCCCTTTGGCTGCGGCTAGAAGTACAAGCAGTGCTGTTTGCACTGACCAACACAATAGATAGCAAGAGAGGGCCATTGGCCCTCTCTTGCTTTGGTTAAACTGAAAGGAGTAACGACGATGACCTGTCCAAAGAAATGCTATCGAGGAGCAGGACAGCCAACACCTAATGGCATACTCACTGGCATACCAAAAATCTCAGATACAAAAAAGCCCAACCGAATCAATCAGTTGGGCTATATATATGGCGGAGGAGGTGGGATTTGAACCCACGGATGGTCGCCCATCGCCGGTTTTCAAGACCGGTGCATTCAGCCGCTCTGCCACCCCTCCGCAGCAGTGCGACGCATATTACCCATGCCCCCAGCCCTTGTAAATCCCCACTCCGTTTGTTTGCCCATTTATTGGGCTATCTGGCGCACAAAACCGGCAAAACCGCTACAAACCGTGCTTTTTCAAGCGTATGGCTTGACTTGAAAACAGACTCACCCACTATAGGGGCCACTACCACATCCCCAGCAAGATGGACTTATGAGAATCAAACATGCCCTGTTCGCCGCCCTGACCGGCGCGACCCTGCTTGCGGCGCCCGTGCAGGCGAGCGAGCTGACCAAGAGCGATGTCGAGCAGATCGTGCGCGACTATCTGGTCAAGAATCCGGAGATCCTGGTCGAGATGTCCAACGCCCTGCGTGCCAAGCAGGAGAGCCAGCAGGCCGAGAACGACAAGACGCTGATAGAAGCCCATGCCAAGCAGCTCTTCGCCAACCAGGATCCCGAGAGCGGCAATCCCAAGGGCAGCCTGACGGTGGTGGAGTTCTTCGACTACAACTGCGGCTACTGCAAGCGCGCTCATCCTCTCATTCAGCAACTGCTCTCTGAGGACAAGGAGATCCGCTACATCTACAAGCAGTTCCCCATCCTGAGCGAAACCTCCTACTACGCCGCCCGCGCGGCGCTGGCGGTGAAGCTCGGCCAGCCCGACAAATACCAGACCTTCCACGACAAGCTGTACGCCCATCAGGGGCCCCTCTCCGACGAAGCCCAGGTGAAAGACATCGCCAGAGCCGCCGGCGTGGACTGGAGCAAGGTCGAGGCGAAGATCAAGGACGGCAGCATCGATCAGAATCTGGGTACCAACCGGGCGCTGGCCGAAGCCATGGCTATTTCCGGCACCCCGGCCTTCATCATCGGCGATCAGATCCTGCGCGGCGCACCGCGGGATCTGGCCAGCCTCAAGGCCATCATCAAGGATGTCCGCGCCGGCAAGAGCATTCAGTAACCCGCGCGTTGTGCATGAAAAAACGCCCCGGCATGCCGGGGCGTTTTGCTATTCATGCTGCAAACCATCAGGTCTGATGGGCCGTCGCGAGAAGCTGTCAGCAAGGCGAAGAGCAGCGCAGGGACCCGAGTTTATATGAATAAATGAGGTTCCTGAGCAGCGCATGACCCTTGATCACGGCTTCGCAGCAGGGCCATAACCGTTCGGGTTCTGGCTTTGCCAGCGCCAGGTATCCACCATCATCTGCTCCAGACCCCGCTCAGCCTGCCAGCCCAGCTCGTCACGGGCCAGGGCCGGTTCAGCCCAGCACTCGGCAATGTCGCCGGGGCGACGGGGCTTGATCTGGTAGGGAATGGCACGGCCACTGGCTGCCTCGAACGCCTTGACCATCTCCAGCACGGAATAGCCCTGACCGGTGCCGAGGTTATAGGTGAAGACGCCGGTATCACTCTTGATGCGGGCCAACGCTTTGAGGTGACCGATGGCGAGATCCACCACGTGGATATAGTCGCGCACCCCGGTGCCGTCCGGGGTCGGATAGTCGTTGCCAAAGACCCCCAGCTCCTTGAGCTTGCCCACGCCGACCTGACTGATGTAAGGCAGCAGGTTGTTGGGGATGCCGTTGGGATCTTCACCGATGAGGCCGCTCTCGTGAGCCCCCACCGGGTTGAAGTAGCGCAGCAGCACGATGGCCCAGCGAGGATCGGATTTGGAGAGGTCACGCAGGATCTCTTCAACCATCAGCTTGGAGCGGCCATAGGGGTTGGTGGCGCTGGTGGGGAAATCTTCCCGCAGGGGTACCGAGGCCGGATCCCCATAGACGGTGGCCGAGGAGCTGAACACCAGCCGGAACACGCCGGCCCTGGCCATCTCTTCGCACAGCACCAGGGTGCCGGTCACGTTGTTCTGATAGTAGGTGAGCGGGATCTGGCCGGATTCCCCCACCGCCTTGAGGCCGGCGAAGTGGATCACCGACTCAATCTTGTGGGTGGCAAACAGCCGTTGCAGGCAGGCTCTGTCCAGAATGTCCCCTTCCACGAAGGTGACCGGCTTGCCGGTGATCCGCTCGACCCGCTTGAGAGACTCGGGGGAAGCGTTGGAGAGGTTGTCCAGTACTACGACCTGCTGCCCGGTACCAAGCAGCTCGACCAGGGTGTGGGAACCGATGTAACCGGCTCCCCCCGTCACCAGAATTGTCATTTTTTATCCCGTACTTTGCTGAAACTGGGGTTAAGTCTACCCGCACGACCCGCCCGGGAAAAGCTCGGGATACCAATGACGCCCGTCAATACTCCAGGCTCACATCCCCTCTGGCGGTGCAGGAACAGGCCAGCGCCACCCCGTTCTCGAGGTCCTGCGCGCTCAGGGTCATCACGCTCTGGCGCTCGATTTCGCCTTCCGTGGTGCAGCGACAGGCGCCGCACACCCCGGCGCGGCAAGCGGCCATCATGGTCTCCCCCGCCCCCTCCAGTGCCGCCAGCAGGGTCTGGCCAGGCAGTATCTTCACTTTCTTGCCGCTCTTTTTGAGGGTCAGCCAGAAGTGGTCGCTATCGGCCGCAACTGGCGCCGCGCTTGAGGCCACCCCAGGCAGGCCGAACGACTCCTGATGCAACTGCTCGGGGGGCAGCCCGAGCCCGGCCAGCATCTCGCTCACCACCGCCATATAGGGGGCTGGCCCGCACAGATAGACATGGCGGCTCAAGAGATCCGGCGCCAATTCCTTGAGCATCCCCGGTGTGAGCCGGCCAACCCAGGGATGAGCCGTTGGCTCCTCTTCCCCTACTTTCTCCAGCACTAAAGCATGGCGCACACCGGCATGAGCCTCGGCCAGTGAAGCCAGTTCCCTCGCGAAGATCACATCCCCGGGGGTTCTGGCGCTGTGAATAAAGCGGATATCGGCGTCCGGTCGCTTGGCGAGCTCGTCCCGCAGCATGGCCCACATGGGGGTGATGCCGGAGCCGGCGCTGAGCAGCAGCGGCCGCTCGCAGGGGAACGCGGTCAGGTGGAAATCGCCGAAGGGGCCGTCTACCCGGATCTCGTCCCCCACTTGCAGGCTCTGGTGCAGATGGTGAGAGACCAGCCCCACATCCTTGATGGTGACCTGCCAGAAAGGATCCTGCGGGCTGGAGGAGAGGGTGTAGGCGCGGCAGTGAGGCTTGCCGTCAATCATCGTGTGCAGGGTGACGCACTGGCCGGCCAGCACGGAGGGCAGGTCACCAGCCAGGGGTTCAAATTGCCAGCTCGCCACGTCGTGGGTCTCTGCCCGGCGGGCTATACAGCGCAGGCTCAAAGAGGTGGAGGTCATCGCAAGGCTCCTCTTGCTCGGAAATAGCGTTGAAAAAAGGCGAGCCATCAGGCTCGCCAAAGGCTTACAACATGCTGAGCGTGTAAGGCTGTATCTTTGCTCAGGCCGCCAGGATCTCGGCGAGATCCGCGTCTGCCGTGGTGGTTCCTTTCAGGCCGAACTGCTCCTCCAGCACCTTGAGCAGGGCCGGGGTGAGGAAGGCCGGGGCGGTCGGGCCGGTGCGGATGTCCTTCACGCCGAGCGCCAGCAGGGTGAGCAAAATGACGATGGCTTTTTGCTCGAACCAGGAGAGCACCAGGGTCAGGGGCAGATCGTTGACGCCGCACTCGAACGCGTCGGCGAGCGCCAGCGCCAGCTGGATGGCAGAGTAGGCATCGTTGCACTGACCCACGTCCAGCAGGCGCGGAATGCCGCCGATGTTGCCGAAATCGAGCTTGTTGAACTTGTACTTGCCGCAGCCCAGGGTCAGTAGCAGGCTGTCCTGCGGGATCGCCTTGGCAAACTCGGTGTAGTAGGCGCGCTCGGCACGGTCGCCGTCACATCCCCCCACCAGGAAGAAGTGGCTGATTTCGCCAGCCTTGACTTTGTCGATCACTGCGGGAGCGGCCTGCATCAGGGCGTTGCGGGCAAAACCGATGGTAATGAAGTGCTCCAGCTCAACGTGCTTGAAGCCTTCCAGCGCTTGCGCCTTGGCGACCACGGCGGAGAAATCTTCCCCTTCCAGGTGGGTCACGCCCGGCCAGCCGACGATGGAGCGGGTGAAGATGCGATCGCTGTAGTTGCCCACGTTCGGGTCGATGATGCAGTTGGAGGTCATCACCACGGCGCCCGGGAAGTTGGCAAACTCCTTCTGCTGGTTCTGCCAGGCGGAGCCGTAGTTACCCACCAGGTGCGGGTACTGCTTGAAGAAGGGGTAGGCCAGGGCCGGCAGCATCTCGCCGTGGGTGTAGACATTGATGCCGGTGCCCCTGGTCTGCTCCAGGATGAGCTTGAGATCCACCATGTCGTGACCGGAGACCAGAATGCACTTGCCCGGTACCGGAGTGACGCGTACCTGGGTCGGCTCGGGGTGGCCGAAGGCGGTGGTTTCACCGAGATCCAGCATCTCCATGATCTTGAAGTTCAGCAGGCCAATATCCATGGCGCACTTGAACAGGGGATCCAGATCGCAGGGATCCGTGCCGAGCCAACTCATGATGCGATGGAATTCGGCGGCGACCCCGGCATCCTGCTGATCCAGCACCCGGGCGTGTTCCATGTAGGCGGCGGCCCCCTTGAGGCCGTAGAGGCAGAGCAGGCGCAGCCCCATGATGTCTTCGTTGACGTCGTTCTTGCCCCGGTTGACCGCGGTCTGCGGCGCCTGGGCAAGCTGGGCCAGCAGATCGGCACCCGGCTCGAAGCTGGCCGCGGCGGGCAGTGTGTCGGCCTGCACCGCCAGCGGTGCCAGCTTGGCGGCCAGTTGCTGGCGATAGGCCAGCGCCTGGTTGACGTAGGCGACGATGCGAGCGGAGTCGAAGTTGACGTTGGTGAGGGTGGCAAAGAACGCCTTGGGCACGAAAGCGTCTATTTCGCTGTCGACGATGCCGTGCTCGCGGGCCGCCAGGGCCCAGGCGCTGAGCCCTTGCAGGGTATAGATCAGCACATCCTGCAGATCAGAAGTTTCAGCCGTCTTGCCGCACATGCCTTGTGCATAGGCGCAGCCGTTGCCTGCCGGGGTACGAATAGTCTGTTCACATTGCACACAAAACATCATGTCTCTCCTAATTGGACATTTCAGTTATCTGTTTTGTGGCGATTCTATTCCGCTCCTGGAAAACTTAATAGGCATTCAATTTACCAATTAACATTTCATTGATGCAGATCAAATAGAAAAAAGCCGCCCAAATCGGGCGGCAAGCGGGTGGGAAATCAAGGAGAGACAACTCGGGTTTGCAACAACAGGGGCAATGATACGGGCCGGGGCATGGGCAGCCGGCCCCAGGTTCATCAGGCCAGATAGGCGCGCAGCATCCAGACCAGTTTTTCCTGCTGCTGCACATAGTCGGAGAGGATGGATGCAGTCCCTTCATCACCGGCATCAGCGGCCTGACCCAGGATGCGGCGCTGGGCGACCAGCAGTTCGCGGAAGCTCGCCAGCAGGGATTCCACGCAGGCACGACCGTCATGCAGCCCCTTCTGCTCGGGGATGGCGGACACCTGGATGTAGTCGCTGAAGCTGTGCAGGGGCACGCCATCCAGGGTCAGAATGCGTTCGGCCAGGGCATCGACTTTCAGCAGCAGGTCGTTGTAGATCTCTTCGAATTTCAGGTGCAGCTCGAAGAACTGGTTGCCGCGGATGTTCCAGTGGAAGCCACGGACGTTCATGTAGAGGATCTGGTAGCTGGCCAGCAGCTTGTTGAGCTCGGCGGCCAGGGCTTGTGATTGAACGGTATCAAGACCAATGGGGCTCTTCATGATTCACCTCCAGGTGGTAAGCATTATCGGGAACGGAGTCAGCTTATCCAGAAGCAGACTCAAAGGACAATCGTCCGTGCCTTGCCGATCCATAGCCAATGGCTATCGTCGGCAAAAAAATGCACCGGCTTTCATTGCTCAAGCCGTTCGATATAGAGGATCACCTCGCCGAGATGAATGCCGAACTTGCTGATCTTCGCGCGGTTGATCAGGCGGTCGTCGTCCAGCAGATACATCCAGTCATCAAAGCTCACCCTCACCACGCTCTCATCCGGCAGAGCCAGATCGAGTTGATAACGCCAGTTGAGGGCAAAGCCCTCTGTCTTGCCTACCGCCTCCCCCACCACGTCTGAAGCCGTGCCGCGCCAGTGGCCATCCGCCCCCTTGCTCAAAAACCAGGTGCGGGTCTGCCGACGGCCATCATCGAAGTAGAACTGCTCGAACAGCTCCCCCTTGCCCTCTCGCCAGTGCCCCTGCATCTCGACCCGAAAGCGACTGGTCACTTCGCCGCTGCGGTCCGTCACCAGGCCGTGGGCCACCAGCTTGCCATTGAAGAAACGGGCGAGATCCCAACCCGGCCGGGAGCCGCGATAATCGTCAAGACCCGCGCCGCAACCAGAGAGCCACAGCAGGGGCAGCAACCAGGCAAGACGCCACCAGGAAGAGAACTTCATGGAATACTCCATCAGGATTGGCCGCGCAGGCGGCGGGTCAGAGCGGGATCCCGGCTGTCGTCAGTCAGCCAGATGGCAAGAAACGCGGGGGCGAAGGCGGGATCATCAAGAGAGCCAAGGAGGCGATCTCGCAACCAGAAGTGGCCCGTGCCTTGCTCGTCCACATAAAAAACCAGCTTGTCGCCGGGGGCGACATCCGGCCAGAGCGTGGCCAGTCGAGCCAGCCAGCGTTGGCGCTCACTCTCGCTGCCAAGGCCGAGCCGCTGCCACTCGGCGGCGGTCGCCTCCAGCAAATCCTGGCGCTCGATGGCCCTCGCGTAGGTAATGCTGAGGGCCTGCGGGTAGCGCCCCGGCTGATAGCGGCCGCTCTCGCTGTAGAGGGTGGCGTCATAGAGCTTGAACCAGAGCCAGCGCATCTCCCCCTGTCCCACGGTGCGCAGCCCCTGCCAGGGAGCGGCAACGCTCTGGGCGGTCGCAAACAGTGGCAGGCTCAAGACCGCCAGCAGCAGGCTAGTTCCACCCCATGTGCCAACGGGCGGGATCCTCCAGTTCATGCCAGTCCATCTCCTGTTCCTGCAGGGTGTTGATATCCTGCATCACCACGCTCGCCAGATGCCCTTGGGCATCGCGCTGGCAGGCCACCACCAGGTAGAAACGCTCGGCCAGCTCGCACTGGCCATCCCTGGTCCACTTGGAAAACAACAAGGTGTCGGTCGAAAAGGTGTTCATCTCGTCTCACCCTCCAGCTTGACCGTTACCCACAGGAGTACGGGTAACCACCACATCCAGATCACCGCCAGCAGCACTGCGCTTGTCCAGATGCCCCAGGGTAAGTTTACTGCCCCCATGGCGGCCCCCGCCATATAGGAGGAGCCCCCCCCACCATGCCGAACAGCCCCTGTTGCCAGCGCGGCAAGAGGCGAAGCCAGCGAAGGCCGTGGGAGAGGGTCAGGGCGAAACCGCACCAGAGCAGCAACAGCCAGAGCGGAAAACCGGACGGAAAGTGAAACAGGCCGAGGCGCCAGAGCAGGATGTCGAGCAGGCAGCCTGCCAGGGCGACCGGGATGAGGCGCCAGTCATGCCCACGGCGGGGGGAGAAGATGAAATGGAGCAGCAGCATCCCGAGCAGCGGGCCCGGTTGCTGCCATGTCACCGCCAGCAACCAGTAGAGGTTGAATCCCAGCAGGTGGGCCCACTGCCACATGATCAGCGACCGTGTGCCGGCAAGTCCCCGGACCAGCCATGGGGCCCCGGCTTGGCGGCCTCCAGTTGCACCAGGCTGATGGCCCGCTCCCAGAATCCCCCTTCACAGTAGGCGAAATAGAAGTGCCAGAGCCGGATGAAATCCTGGCTGTAACCGAGCTTGGGCAGCTCTGGGGCCAGCGCCAGGAAGCGTTCGCACCAGTGGGCCAGGGTACGGGCATAGTGGTGGCCGTGATCGTGCAGCCGTACCAGCTGCATGTCGGTCTCCCGCGCCAGCAGACCCGCCATCTGGGAGACGCAGGGCAGGCAGCCTCCCGGGAAAATGTAGCGCTGGATGAAGTCCACCCCGCGCAGATACTGGGCGTGACGCTGATCGGCGATGGTGATGGCCTGGATCAGCAGGCGTCCGCCGGGCTTGAGCAGGCGCGACAACTGGCGGAAATAGTCGGGCAGGAAGGCGTGCCCCACCGCCTCGATCATCTCGATGGAGACCAGCTTGTCATAGCGTCCCTCCAGCTTGCGGTAATCCTCCAGCAGCAAGGTGATGCGATCTCCCAGCCCCTCCCGCTCGATCCACGCCTTGGCATAGTCGTGCTGGGCCCGGGAGATGGTAGTGGTGGTGACCCGGCAGCCGTAGTGACGGGCCGCATAGACGGCGAGACCGCCCCAGCCGGTGCCTATCTCCAGCAGATGGTCGTCCGGCCCAAGCTCAAGCCGCTCGCAGATGGTGCGCAGCTTGGCCTGCTGCCCCTCCTCCAGGGTGGCATCCGGGTGGGGATAGATGGCGCTCGAATACTGCATGTGATCGTCGAGAAAGCCCTGATAGAGGGTGTTGCCAAGGTCATAGTGGGCGGCGATGTTCGCGCGCGAACCGGTCAGGGTATTGCGATTGAACCAGTGGCGCACCTTGTTGAACGGGAAGCTGAGCCAGCCGAGGCGCCGTTCCAGGGCGTCGAGCAGCGGCAGATTGCGGGCCAGCAAGCGCACCAGTGCCACCGGCTCCGGGCTGGTCCAGAGACCCTCCACCCAGGTCTCTCCTGCGGCGATGCTGCCCCCCAGCAGCAGGCGGCGATAAAACGCCGGATCCTGCACCACCAGCTCGGCAAGCAGGTCGCTACCCGCCTTGCCGAAACGGTGGCACTCGCTGCCGTCGTGGAGCACCAGCTGGCCCTGCTCAAGGCGCGCCAGCAATTTGAGCAGCAGTTGCTTGGCCCCCTTGTCGATGAAAGAGGCAGAGAGGGTTGATTGAGCAAGTTCCATTAGCAGCTCTCCGAATGGGTCAAGAATGGGGTCGTTCGGTTGGGATGAACCCGCACCATGGGCTGCTGACAACACCAGGAAGCGGAATTTAACGGGTGTGTCAGCGTCACGGGCGGCTCTCCGGATGGGTGAAGACGGGGGTGCGTTTGATAAAAAGGCGCAGGGCCTGCCAGTAGATCCCGAGCAGCACCTTCAGGGTCATCCAGGGCCAGCGAGCCAGCAGCGCCGCCAGCCCCTTGCGCGACAGCGGCGCGCGGCGCAGGGCCAGGGTGGCGTCAAACAGCTTGCTCTCACCGGATACGGGGTGGCTCTCGATATGGATCAGCGCCTCCTCTTTCGGCGCTCGGATGCGCCAGTGGTAGCGCATCCCCAGTCCCATGAAGGGGGAGACATGAAAATCCTTGTCATGGGGGGAGAGCGCCGCCAGATCCAGCAGGTAGTAGTGGCGCTCGTTCCAGGGGGTATTGGAGACCTCCGCCAGCAGGTAGCGGGTCTCCCCCGCCCGATCGCAGAAGTAGAAATTGACCGGGCTGAAATAAAACCCGAGGCAGCGCACGTTGCCAAGCAGCAGCACCCGCCCGCCGGACTCCGCATCCCCCCCAAGGGCCGCCACCTTGTCCCAGACCGCCTGCTTGAGGGGCCCTTCGCTGCCCCGCAGATAGTCCTCGCGGCGAAACGAGAGCAGTCCGGCCCGCTCCACGGCAAACCAGCGCCCCTGCTCAAGCCCGGGCAGTTCGTCCAGATCCAGCCCCAGCATGAAGAGGCTGTAGGAAAAGGCGTGGGGACGCGGCGCGAAGCGGCGATGGCGCACCGAACCTTGCCAGATGGCGCTGATCCCCTCCCCCATTCCCTCGTCCCCTTGCGTCAAGGCCGCGGCGCCGCTCATAGCTCGGCCCCGAAGCGTCTGGCCACGTCCAGGGCGCTGCGCACCCCGTCCTCGTGAAAACCGTTGTACCAGTAAGCCCCGCAGAAGTGGGTGCGCTGATGGCCACAGATCTCTCCCCGTCGCTGCTGGGCGGCGATGGAGCCCTGATTGAATACCGGATGATGATAGACGAAACGGCGCAACACCTTGCTCTCGTCCACCCGTCCACGGGGATTGAGGCTGACGCAGAAGGGCGCTGGGGAGCTCACCCCCTGCAGGATGTTCATGTTGTAGCTCACCAGGGGGCGCGCCCCGTCATCCTCACCGAGCTGGTAGTTCCAGCTCGCCCACGCCTTGCGGCGCATCGGCAGGCAGGAGGCGTCGGTGTGCAGCCAGACGTCGTTGGCCTGATAGGGCATGTTCCCGAGGATGGCCCTCTCTCCGTCGCTCGCATCCGCCAGCAGGGCCAGGGCCTGATCGCTGTGACAGGCGAAGATCACCTCGTCAAAATGGGCCTCCTGCCCCTGGCTGGTGACCACGACGCCATCCGCCACCCGGCGCACCGCCTCCACCGGGGTAGCGAGGCGGATGCGCGACTGCCAGCCCGCCGTGAGCGGCCCTATGTACTCTCGCGAGCCTCCCGGGATCACATACCACTGGGGCCGGTTCGCCACCTCCAGCAGCCCGTGGTTGGCGAAAAACCGCAGGAAGAAGCTCAAGGGGAAGGCACGCATGTCCGCCAGGGTGGAGGACCAGATGGCCGCCCCCATGGGCAGGATGTAGTGGCGGGCGAAATAGTCGCTGAATTTCCCCGCCTGCAGGAAGTCCCCCAGGGTCAGCTCGGGGGTCAGCTCCCGCTGGCGATGCGCGGCCAGCCAGGCCCGCGCCTCCCGGTTGAAGCGCAGTATCTCGGCGACGAAGCGATAGAAGCGCGGGCTCAGCAGATTGCGGCGCCGGGCGAACAGGGTATCGAGGTTGTGGCCGTTGTACTCCATCCCCTCGGGACTCTTGACCGAGAAGCTCATCTCGGCGGGTTGGCGCCCCACCCCGATGCGCTCCAGCAATTTGAGGAAGTTGGGATAGGTGCGGTCATTGAAGACGATGAAGCCGGTGTCGATGGCATAGTGGCGCCCAGCCTGTTCCACCTCCACGGTGGCGGTGTGGCCTCCCAGGGTCGGCGCCGCCTCGAACAGGGTGATGTCATGCAGCTTGTGGAGCAGAAAACCGGCGGTGAGACCGGAGATACCGGAGCCGACGATGGCGATCTTTTTCTTCATGAAGGGCGTCCTTTCGAAACGAGTGTGCGGCCAAGGCGCAGCCAGAGCCCTGTCGGCAGGGCGCCGAGCAGGCGCAGCAGCCAGATGAAGCGACGGGGAAAGTGGATCTGGTGGCGACCGGCGGCAAGCCCCGTCATGATGGCGCGGGAAGCCTCTTCCACCGTCACCAGGCAGGGCATGGAAAAATCATTCTTGTCGGTGAGCGGCGTCTGCACGAAGCCCGGGCGGATCAGGGTCACCCCGATGCCCTTGCTGGCCAGATCCAGGCGCAACGTATCCGCCAGATAATCGAGGGCCGCCTTGGAGGCGCCATAGGCCTCCGCCCGTGGCAGGGGCAGCCAGCTCACCGAGGAGCTGACGATGGCAAGCCGTCCACCCGCCCCCAGCCGCGGCAGCAAGGCGGCCAGGGCGTTGCCGGTGGCAATGAGGTTGGTCTCGATGACCCGGGCAAACAGGGCGCCGTCAAAGCCTTCTGCCGGATCCATGTATTCACAGTTGCCCGCATTGAGAATGAGCAGGTCGAGGGCGGGCAGACTCGCGGCCACCCCGGCCATGGCGGCGCTGTCGCGCGCATCGAATCGCAAAGGGGTGATCCCCAGGTCGGCCAGTGCCTGCAAGCGCACCTCGTCCCGGCCACAACCCCACACCTGCCAGCCGGCGCGCCGATAATCCAGCGCCAGCTGGCGGCCGATGCCCGAGGTGGCCCCGGTGATCAGCACCCGGCCGCTCATGTCCCCAGCCTCCCCTTGATGGCACGTACCACGGGCCCCAGCAGCGGCAACTGCTCGTAGAGCATGGCCCCGAGATCGAAGTAGTCCCGGTGCAGGAACACCTTGCCCCAGGAGTCGAACGTCAGCCGGGTGGCCCCCTCCACCCTGACGGCCCGGCCACCGGCAATCCTGGGGTGGGAGAAGGTCATGACCCAGGCGAGCCAGGCTTCGTTGCCCGACTGCTGCTGACTCGTTATCTCGAAACTGCACTGGGCAAGGCGCTCATAAAGGGAGGAAAAGTAACGGGTGAGCGCGGCCAGCCCCTCTATCCGGTGCGCAGGATCGATGAAGAGCACCTCATCGGCATAGACCTCCGACAAGCGGTGCAACTGATGCTTGTCCAATTGCAGGTAGAGGATGACAAAGCGGGCCAGCGCGTCATTCATGCTAGTTTTTCTCCAGTTCGCGGAACATCTCGATGGCCCTCACCCGTGCAACGGCATGATCCACCATGGGGGCCGGATAATCCTGCCGCCCCTTGAGCCGCAACCAGTCGTGGGGCTCGTGAAGATAGGCAGCAGGCACATCCGCCAGCTCAGTGACCCAGGTACGAATGAACTCCCCTTGTGGATCAAATCGTTGCCCCTGGGTGGTGGGGTTGAAGACCCGGAAATAGGGCGCCGCATCGGCCCCGGTCCCCGCCGCCCACTGCCAGCCGCCATTGTTGGCCGCCAGATCCCCGTCGATGAGCCGACTCATGAAGTAGTCCTCCCCAAGCCGCCAGTGGATATGGAGATCCTTGGTGAGGAAGCTCGCCACTATCATCCGCAGCCGGTTGTGCATCCAGCCGGTGGCGTTGAGGCAACGCATGGCCGCATCGACCACGGGGTAGCCGGTGCGCCCCTCGCACCAGGCGGCGAAGGCATCCGGATCCCAGCTCCACGGCAGGGCCGCCGTCTCCGGCTTGAAGGGGCGGTTCATGGAGAGGCTCGGGATCAGCACCAGCAAGTGGCGGTAGAACTCGCGCCAGATGAGCTCGTTGAGCCAGACGAAACCGGGTTGGGCCTTCGACTGGGGCCGGTAGCCGAGACGCTGCTGCAGCGCCCCCACGCACTGGCGGGCACTGATGATGCCCGCCGCCAGATAGGGGGAGAGCACGGAGGTGCCCGCCAGCGCCGGAAAGTCCCGGGTCTCGCCGTAATCGAGCACCGCCTGATCCAGAAAAGCGTGCAACCGGCGGCTCGCCTCGGCCTCCCCCACCGGCCAGCGGGTGTCCGGCGTCAAATCCCCCAGCCCGTCGTCCACCCACTCCCGCTCGGCCAGGGGCAGCCACGGCAACCGCTCGCCGCGTGGTGCGGGGGCACGGTGAATGACGAAGCCATCCTCCTCGAGAGCCTTGAGCCAGGCGCGGCTGAAGGGGGTGAAGACCTTGAACATCTCCCCCGACCCGGTCAGCACCCGACCGGGCGGCAGCACGCAGCAGCCGTTGAACCAGTGGCTGGTCAGGCCCTGCTCCCCCAGCGCGGCGCTGACGGCGTGGTCGCGGCGCAGCTCGTCAATCTCGATGGCCTGGTTGGCGTAGAGCTGGCTCACCCCGAGATCCCGGCAGAGCGCCGTCAGCGCCGTCGGCACCTCGGCAAAGGTCTCGACCCGCAGCAGATGAAGCGGAATGCCGAGGGCCGCCAGCTCGCAGCCCATGGCATCCGCCTGTGCCAGCATGAAGCGCTGGCGGACCGGGGCCAGCTTGTGCTGCTGCCACTGGGTCGGCGAGACGATGAAGAGTGCGGCGACCGGTTCATCTCCGGCGCAGGCGTGGCGCAGGGCCGGGTTGTCGGCCAGACGCAGATCGTTGCGAAACCAGACCAGCCTCATGACGGTGTTCTCCCGCCCTTGCCCTTCGCCTTGGCAGTGCGGGGCGTCGCACTGACCTCTGCCAGGGTGGCGTGCCAGTTGCGGGCACGCCGCCACGGCTCATCGTAGAGGCGTCCCAGCTCGCCAAAGAAGCGGGTACCCGCAGGCCATTCGGCGGCCTGGTCCTGCTTGCCGAGCCCGGCCCCCAGCAGGATCAGCCAGGGGGGGGTGGCGCGCCCCTCCAGCAGGGTGGCATGGCGGGGCTCCACCGCCCCCAGCAGTTGCACCTCATATCCCTGACCGATGAGCTCATACGCAGCCCAGACAAGATCCAGCGGCCCCACCTGCCCCCAGCTTGCCAGGGTGACGGGGACGCCCTTCTCCTGCTCGATGAGGTGGCGGGCGAAGCGGGTATGCAACCAGCCGAGCCACACCTGTTGCAGCAGCTCGCCATCGGGGCGCTCGCGCCACAGCCCCAGCAGCCGCTCCACCAGGGGCTGCAGCACCCGGCTGCGCACCAGCTCGAAGGGGTAGCTCGCCAGCAGATCGCCAAGCTCGGCCTCCGCCTTGCGCTGGTTGAAGGCGAGCAGCGCCTGGCTGAACTGCTCCAGGGTCTGCTGCCAGTGATCGCTCACCGGCGCACTCTGGGGCTCGCTCAACAGCCCCTTCACCTGACCTATGCTCACCCCCCGCTCCAGCCAGCTCAGGATCTCGCCTATCTGGCGGATGTCCTGCTCGCTGTAGAGGCGATGGCCCTTCTCGGTTCGGGCCGGTTGCACCAGCCCGTAGCGGCGCTGCCAGGCGCGCAGGGTGACGGCGTTGACGCCGGTGAGGCGGGAGACCTCGCGAATGGGGTAGACGCCCTCGTCGGGGAGAGGCGCGGCTGCTTGTGGTTCATCAGACATGAGAGAGTCCATCAGACGTTGGGAAGAGGCCCCGGTCATCCGCCGGGGCCTGCACAGGGGGTTCAGAGCCCGTAGCGCAGCTTGAGCGTGTCGGGATGAAGGTCGAGGTAGGCCTGATCGGCCAAATCCAGCCACACCTTCACAGCCCGTAACGCAATTTCAGCGTGTCGGGATGGGGATTGAGGTACACCTGCTCGGCGAGATAGGGGTTCGGGTACTCGCGCAGGTAGTGGCGGATCAGGGTAAGGGGCACCAGCAACGGGAAGACCCCGGTGCGGTACTTGTCGATGGTGTCGCACAGCTCCTGCTTCTGGGCCGGGGTCAGCACCCGCTTGAAGTAGCCCTGCAGGTGCATCAGCACATTGGTGTGGCTGCGGCGGTTGGCCCGCAGGGTCAGCGCCGCCATCAACCCCTGGATGTAGCTGTCGGCCACCTCCTGCAGGTTGGCCTTGCCAAGGTTGGCGAGCAGGCGCCCCAGCGCCCGGTAGTGGGTGGTGGCGTGGGAGAGCACCAGGTACTTGTAGCGTGAATGGAAGCGGATCAGGGCTGAGGCGGTGATCCCCCGGGCGCAGAGCTGCTGCCAGTCGTGGTAGGCGAAGACCCGCAGCACGAAGTTCTCCCGCAGGATGGGGTCGCACAGGCGGCCATCTTCCTCCACCGGCAGCAGGGGGTTGGCCTCCATCAGCGCCTTGGCGAAGAGGCCGACCCCCTCCTTGGCGCTCCCCTCGTTGTTGGCGCCATAGATGCGCACCCGCTCCATGCCGCAGCTGGGGGATTTGGCGCAGAGGATGTAGCCGGAGAGGAAGTCGAGCTGGCGTGCCTTCTGCTCGCTGAAGGCAATCAGCTTGTCGGTGACGTCGAAGCTGCCGTTGCTTGCCTCGGCCCGCACCTCGCCCTGGCGCTTCACCAGCCGGATGGCGGCGCGGGGTGCACCCAGGCCAATGGCCATCTCGGGGCAGACGGGGTGATAGTCGAAATGGGCACCCAGATCCCGTTCGCAGAAACTGGATCGTTTGTGGCCCCCGTCGAAGCGCACTTCCTGGCCGAGCAGACAGGCACTGATACCGACCTTAATCTTGTACATGATGAAGCCCCTTGTATAAGCCTTGAGTAAGTTATAGCAGTTATACAAAAGATTGGAAGCTGTATAACTATTGCGAACTGATACGGCCAGGGGGCGGCGGGCGGATCAGCCCCCATAAAAAAAACCCATGACCGAAGTCATGGGTAAAGGTGAAGACCCTGCAGGAAGGATGATCAGAAGCTGTATTTCACACCCAGGCTGGAGATGGAGCCTTTTTGCAGATCCCAGTTGCGATAGGTGTAGTCGGCGGTGAGGGCCAGGTTCTGGGTCAGCTTGTAGGCCGCCCCCGCCTTGAAGTCGTGCATGTCGTCGGTCATGTTGGCGTAGCGATAGCCGGTGGAGAGCTCGACGGCGCCGATGTCGTAGCGCAGACCCACTTCTCCGTAGAGGCTGCCGCTCTTCTTGCGGGCCAGGGTATCCCAACCGGAGTGGTTCACGTCGGAAGCCAGCTCCCGTTCCAGGCTGTAGCCCATCAGGCCGGTTTCACCGTAGAGGTTCAGGCCGGTGCTGAGGGGGGTGTAGACACCCATCCCCAGACTGGAGATGGCCATGCTGTCGTTGCCGCTGCTGCGGGAGGTGTATTCGCTGCCGATCCGGCCATAGACATTGCTGGTGAAGCTCTTGGAGAGATCCAGGCTCAGGCCGCCGAAGTCGCGGTTCTCCCCATCCTTGCCACCGATGTAGTCAGACTTGGTGTGGGCCCAGGTGGCAGAGCCCTTGGCATAGCTGAAGGCATCTTGCGCCAGGACGGAGGTGGAAGAGAGACCGGCCAGAACCAGAACAGACAGTGCGATCTTTTGCATTTTGTTGACTCCATGGGTTGAGTTAGGCGGACCTAACTGGAATGGAGCCATTGTGACGGGCAAAGGGGGCAACGCCGAGGAGCAAGCTGTTGCCAAACCATGTCAGATGTAAGCGGATATTGCTGGCGGTTACCGGTGCAACACTCTGCGGGGGAGCGAGGGCTCCCCCGCCGTCATCCTAGCGGAACTCCACCTCGTCGATCTGCACCCGCACCAGCGGCTTGCCGGTGAGGCCGGCGGGTCGTGCCAGCTCGATGGCCCGGGAGGTGCGTGCCTCCCCCTTGCGCAGGTAGGAGTCAGGCAGGCGGTTCTCCCCGACCCAGAAGCGCACGGGCTCGCTCGAGAGCTGCACCCCGTCGGCGCTGAACAGGGTCAGGCTGCCGTTGACGCGCACCACGTTGCGACTGCCGGTGTTGCTCACCACGAACTGCAGGCTGAGGGGATCGTCCCCCGCCACCTGGTCCAGCTTCACCGTGATGCCGTCCCGGGTCGCCTGGGAGAGCAAGTCGGGATGGGCCATGGCCTGCTCGGTCAGCACCGGGGCCGCGACACTCGCCGTCACTGCCTGACCGGCTACCGTGGCTGCCGGCTTGACCAGCAGGTATTCCCAGGTGAAATCGTCATTGAGTTGCACCTGGCGACCATCCGGCAAGGTGATCTGGTGCAGGGGAGCCGCCTCGGCCAGCAGAGGGCACAGACAGAGGGCGACCAGCAGTCGGGAGAGGGGTTTCATGGGCAGGCACTCGATAAAGGATGCGAAGGGAGCAGTATAAAGAGTCGCGCCCTCCTTGCCTATGACCCCCCTCACGTTACGCCCCGACTCAGATGACCAGGGGGTGGGGATCCTCCAGCGTGGCCAGATCCAGGGTCACCAGATCGAACTGGGCACTCCTGAGGGCCTTCTGGATGGTGGGCTGCATGTCGAACACCAAGGCCCGCAGCCGTTCGGGCACCCGGATCCTCGCAAGGGTGGTGACCCTGTCACCCAGGGTATGGAAGAAGACCTGGGCTCCCCCCAGCCCCATGTCCACCAGCATCTGCTCGGCCATGTCGACCATCCGCAGGTGCCGCCTGTCCAGGGAGGTCATATCGACAAACCGCCGGCTCAGGCAGGCCTCCCCCACGTCTCCCCAGAGCGCCAGTTGCCGCTTGTGAAAGCCGTAGCGAAAATCCCGGTTGGTCATCCCCTGCTCGGCAAAGATCCAGAGGGTGTTGGCGGGCAGGCTGTGGAATCGGCGCAGGTACTCCCGCTTCTCCTCCACCGAGGCCGACATCAGCAGCGGCGGGCCCTCTTCATGTTCGAGCTGCTGGCAGAGGTAGCGCACCGGGTCGGTCACCTCGGCGAGGTGGCCCAGGTGCGCGCTGAAGATCATCTCGTCGGTCTTGAGCACCTGATGGGGGATGCCGTAGTGCCGGCAGTAGCGCTGTGCCCTGGCCACCGACTGGCGGCTGAGGGTGGGGTTGTCCAGGGTGATGGCGCGAAATCGCACCCCGCTGGCCCGGCACAGATCCATGCTGTAGCAAGATTCCTGTCGGCCGGAGAAGGAGACAAGCAGTTCGCTGTAACCGGCCAGGGTGTTGATGAGCCTCTGTTCCCTGGCTTGAAAGGTCTGATCGTATCCCCGATGCAGCGCAACGACATTGGCATCCATAACAACAACTCCGGATGATGAACTGGATACCATTTTGCCCGCACCAAGCTGAATATACACTTAAAGAGCATGGATAAAGCTGTACGTTATTTGCCCTCAATCAAGGTTTTGCACACTTTTTTCGCTGCGAAGCGAAACTGGCTCTCCTCAGGCAGGCAACAACCCCTGAGCGATCAGATGCGCCCGGCACCGGGCCGGATCGGTGAAGATCAGCCCCCGCAGACCGAGCGCCTCGGCCGCCGCCACGTTGGCCGGGCTGTCGTCGATAAAGAGGCACTCCCCAGCCTTGAGGTCGAACGACACCAGCAGATAGCGGTAGATGTCGGGCTCGGGTTTGAGCATTCGCACCCGGGCCGACACCACCTTGCCGCTGAAGAAGCGCCAGAAGGACTGATGCTGCTCCAGCCAGTCGATGCTGGCGTGCCCCATGTTGGAGAGGGCATAGAGGGGGTGGCCTGCACCGTGCAGTTCTTCGATGAGCGCCACCATGGCGGGATCCGGCACAAGGGAGGACGGCACCGCCTGCAAGATGGCCAGATTCTCCGCCATCGACAGGCCGGTGCGCCCCTGCGCCTGACGGGCCATGGTGTGCAGGGAGAGGGTCCCCCTGTCCACCTCCAGCCAGTCCGGGTGGTTGAACAGCTGCTCCGCGATCGCTGTCGCCCCATCAGGTCCGCGCACCCCACTCACGATGGCCACCGGATCCCAGCGCACCACCACCCTGCCCAGATCGAAGATCACCGCCATCGTCTCGTCCTCTCTATGTGTTGTTGCCACGGATGTGGTCACGGCGGTTGCCACAAACAGGGACCAGAACGACGCTCACTCCCCCTCGGCAACCCGAGCCACCACCCTGCCCCGTTCAACGCCCCCGGGCAAGTTTTACTTGCATCGCACCGCCAAATCCCTTAATGGTTATGGCGTTACATTCAGGACACGCCCATGAACACACCATTCTTCTTTGTTTTCTCGTTTACCCGGCCCACATGAGGGAAGGCCCGTCGTCACGTGAACCATTCGCGTAAACAGAAACCAAAGACGAATCGAGCCTCCCCAGCGGAGGCTTTTTTTTGCACCACACACCACAGAATCACTGGATAGGGAACCACCATGGCAACGCTCGACGAGATCAGACACGACATCACCCAGTTGGATCAGGAGCTGCTCGCCCTGCTGGCCAAACGCAAGACCCTCAGCATCGAGGTCGCCCGCGCCAAGCAGGCCAATCCCCGTCCCATCCGTGACCACCAGCGCGAACAGGACTTGCTGGTCGCCCTGATCCAGAAAGGGCGCGCCCTCGGACTGGATGCCCAGTACATCACCCGCATCTACCACACCATCATCGAAGACTCCGTGCTCTCCCAGCAGGCCTACCTGCAGAGCCTGCTCAACCCCCAGCAACAGGAGCCCATGACCAGCGTCGCCTACCTGGGACCGCGCGGCTCCTACTCGAGCCTGGCCGCCCGCAAGTACCTGGCCCGCTACAAGGATCAGGTGATCGAGGTGAACTGCCAGAACTTCCGCGAGGTGCTGGACACCGTGGAGTCGGGCCGCGCCGCCTTCGGGGTGCTGCCCATCGAGAACACCAGCTCGGGCTCCATCAACGAGGTGTACGACGTGATGCAGCACACCACCCTCTCCATCGTGGGTGAGCTCACCTATCCCATCGAGCACTGCATCCTCACCGCCGTGCCCACCGAGATCGAACGCATCAAGACCTTCTACGCCCATCCCCAGGTGTTCCAGCAGTGCTCCCATTACCTCAGCAAGCTGGAAGGAGCGCGCCACGAGATCTGCGACTCCTCCTCCAGCGCCATGATGAAGGTGAAGGAGCTGGCAAGCCCGGAAGCGGCGGCCATCGGCAGCGCCGCCGGCGGCGAGCTCTATGGCCTGGACGTGCTGGCCGAGCAGCTCGCCAACCAGAAGGAGAACTACAGCCGCTTCATCGTGGTGGCGCGCAAGCCCATCGACGTGGCGCCCCAGATCCCGGCCAAGACCACCCTCATCATGTCCACCTCCCAGAAGCCGGGCTCCCTGGTGGAGGCGCTGCTGGTGCTGCGCAGCCACGAGATCAACATGACCAAGCTCGAATCCCGTCCGGTGCAGGGCAACCCCTGGGAGGAGATGTTCTACCTGGATGTCTCCGCCAACCTGCAGACCCCGGCCATGCAGGCCGCCCTGCTGGAGCTGACCAAGATCACCCGCTACATCAAGGTGCTGGGCTGCTACCCGAGCGAAGACGTCAAGCCGACCGCCGTGCCGCCCGTCTTGATGGGAAGCTGATGGGGAGCGGATCCCGCCCCTGCCACACAAAGGCGAGCCCCGGCTCGCCTTTGTGCTCTCTGCGCCCTCCCCGTGAGACGCGGCCCAGTCCCGCCCTTCCCTTCCGGCGTTAAACCGCCCTCCACCCCCTTCCTCGTGGACCCGGGATCCTGGCGCTGCTGTCTCTCCACTCACCATCAGGCCATCTTCCTCCCGTTGCGGCCTCCTTTTGCCGCCTGCCGGGCCTTTCTATCGTTTGGCTTTATTTAACGACATGGTGATATCGTTAGATTTCCCTAAACAAAAAAGGCTGCCATTCCGGCGCCCGGGCACCTCTTGTTCTACTTCAGCCCCCTTTTTCCTCGCCACAGGCCGGATCCCGCCCGGCCATCAAGTCCGTTTCTCCTGCAGAAGACCAGCTCTCCCCCCAAGACGCCAATCCCGGTTATCCTCACCGCAGGCCAGTTATCCCCCAAGACGCCAACCCCGGTTATCCTCCCCAGGCCCTATCCCGTCCAAGGCGCCAACCCCGGTTATCCTCCCCAGGCCCTATCCCGTCCAAGGCGCCAACCCCGGTTATTCCCCGCAGATCCGAGCCCTTTCCCGACCAAACAAAAAGGCGAGCCTGCGCTCGCCTTTGTCTGTGCCGTGATCATCGCCGGGCTCATGCCGGCGCCCCCCGGACCCGCCCTAGAACTGGCCCGCCATCAGCTGGTTCAGGTGATAGAGGTTGCGGGTGTCGAGCTCCAGCTCGGTGGCATAGGTGTTGCCACGGGGATAGGTCGCCACCACCCGGGCACCGCGCACCATGCCCGCCACCGACACATCCAGGGAGTTGGAGGTCTGGGTCAGGTCCTTGTAGCTGCTCTGGCCGCGCACCTGCTGGCCGTTGAGCTGCTCCGCCAGCTCCCGGTAGGCGTCCATCTTGGAGGCGCGGATCGCCTGCAACATCTTCTCGGACTGGGAGGGACCGGGCTGGATGTCGATCACCGCATACCCCACCGCCTTGAGCACCGGGAAGTCATCGGGCTTCTCGCCCACGTCATAGTTCACCACCCGGTTGCCACTGCACGCCGTCAGCAACATGGCCATCAGGCAACCCAACAAGATTTTCATCGCTGTTTCCCCGTTTTCCTGTTCACCACACCCGATGTTTCACGGCTCAATGTCAGCCAGCCCGCTTCACGCTTCATGACGCGCCACCTCAAGGGGTCAGGTTGACCAGATGGCCGGACGGGCTCTGGCCCCCCCGCATCAGGTAACCGCGATTGATGGAGGCCCGGCCAAAGGAGTTGCTGGCACCGGACAAATATTGTTTCGGGATCAGGCTCTGGGCCGTGGTCTCCACCATCTTGGTGCGCAGATCGATGATGCGGGCGTTGACCAGGATCCCCTGCTGATTGCGGCTGAAGGTGCCGGTCAGGATGCGGGAGATGGGCAGCCGGGACGAGAGATCCTTGTAGTTGCGGCTCATCACGAAATCCCCCTGCGGGGTCACCTGGATGTTGCCCGTGGTCTTGAAGTCCACCACCACTTCCCCGCGCCGGTTCAGCTCGTAGATGAAGCTCTCCTCGATCTGCTGCCCCATCCAGTTGGTGTCCTTCAGGGTGTCGAGATCGACAAAGGAGGCGACCGCAATGGGCTCGGTCAGGGTCGTGAGGGACTTGCGCTCCATCAACTGATCCGTCATGCGGGCCACCAGCCAGTTGAGCTCCATCCCCTTCGCCGCCTGGCGAGGGTCTCCCAGCTCCCGATTGATGGGGTCGGCCGACCCGCAACCGACCAATGCCAGCGCCACCGCCAGCACCGTGATAACTCTCTTCATGGATACCTTTCCTGTATCTGCACCTGACCTGTTATCGGTCGCAACCGCCAACACTTGAGGCGGGAATGCGCGCAGGATCCTCGATGATCCCAGGGCAAAGGCGCGCACTGTGCCACCGGAGCCCACCGTACGGGCTCCGGCCAGGGAAGAAGGCATGGTTCTTGCTTTTATTTGGTCACCCGCTCCGGTGCAGACCGGATCTGTGTCCAGGATCCCTGACCCGCCTCACCGGCGGCAGCGGGGTCGCCCACTCAAGGTGTTTGTTATGAAAGTTTCGCTGCTGTTCACCCTGCTGCTGGCCAGCCTGTCGGCCAGGGCCGAACTTATCGAGGCCCAGGGCAGTGCCGCCATTCTGGGGGGCGACGAGGTCTACGCCCGCGAGCAGGCAACCCGGGATGCGCTGCGCCAGGCCCTGCTGGCCAGCGGGGCGTCCGTCTCCAGCATCCAGCGCCTGGAAAATGGCAGCCTGCGCTCGGAGCAGATCCAGATCCGTTCCGGCGGCGACATCCGCCAGTACCGCCTCAAGCGCGAAGAGGTGCGCAACGGCCGCATGTACATCACGCTGGTGGCCGACATCCAGGCCGAGCGCCAGATCTGCCAGACCCAGCACTACGCCAAGGATTTGACGCTGGTACGCCTGCGCATGCGCTACCCGGATCAGGCGAGCACCGGCGCCCTGGACGACATGCCCGCCGATCTCTCCCGCCGCCTGTTCGAGACCTTGGCGGCAGCCCCCCAGGGGGTGGTCGCCCGCCAGTGGCTCGACGAGAACCTGCGCATCGATCCGCTCCACCTGCAGCAGGGGGATCGCAGCGCCCTCGAGGAGATCAAGGCCCTGAGCCTGCGCACCGACAGCCAGTACCTGGTGCTCGGCAGCATCGACGATCTCTCCCTCGAGCCTCAGGGCAACGCCCTGACCAGCTGGTATGAGGATCCCGTGCGCAATTTTCGCATGCAGCTCTACCTGTTTGACGGCATCAACGGCACCCTGCTCGGTCGCAAGGAGTACCAGGGGCGCGCCAACTGGACCTTCTCCAAGCGGGAACAGGTCGGCAGCAGCGGCGGCCGGTTCTGGCAGTCGAGTTATGGCCAGGAGGTGGGCTACCAGTTGAAGGAGGCGGCCCAGGACATCGTCGCCGAGCTTGCCTGCGCCCCCGTCACCGCCCGGATCGTGGCCCAGCACGAGCGCGGTCCCCACATCAATCTGGGCCGTCGCAACGGCGTCAAGCTCGGGGATCAGTTCCGCGTCCAGCACAGCGCCGACTTCGTCGACCCCTACGGCAAGTCCCGCGTGATGCGCAATCCCGCCGACGGCCTGTTCGAGGTGGTGCAGGTGTTCGAGGACGGCGCCGTCATCAGCAGTCAGAACAAATATTCGCCATTCAATGTCCAAATCGGTGATTTGGCCGTATTGGAATAGGAATCAAGGGTTTAAAAGCACAATGCTTCTTGTATAATGCCCGCCACAAGGTTCCCGTAGCTCAGCAGGATAGAGCGGTCCCCTCCTAAGGGACAGGCCACTGGTTCGACTCCAGTCGGGAACGCCATACAAAACAAGGGGTTGGCATCGCAAGATGCCAACCCCTTGGTCGTTCTTGGCCCCTTCATCATCCCCCGCCAGCACTGTGCGCAGTGCGGCCCCAGCCCCGTGGGGATGGCGACAACCGGGGCAAGGGCTCGCCGTCCACCTGCCCACCCATGATCCCGATCACCCTCTGCCCTCGCCGCCAACGGCGAGCCGGCGTCGTCATCTACGCTTGAAGGGCGCCGTCCGGGATGACGGCCACTCTCCATCCGTTTGAGACACAAGAAGGACATCATGGGCAGCAAAAAAAAATCCAGGGCTGAACAGCCGGTCGTGGTCGAGGAGCAGAAGCCCCTCGGCAACAAGGCATACGAAAAGGCGCTGCGCCGCCTGCACGTGGAGCTGGTGAAGCTGCAGCAGTGGGTGGTGCACAAGGGGCTCAAGGTCTGCATCGTGTTCGAGGGGCGCGACGGGGCCGGCAAGGGGGGCACCATCAAGGCGATCACCGAGCGGGTCAGCCCCCGGGTCTTTCGCGTCGTCGCGCTGCCCGCCCCCACGGAGCGGGAGAAGAGCCAGCTCTATTTCCAGCGCTACATCCCCCACCTGCCGGCGGCGGGCGAGATCGTCATCTTCGATCGCAGCTGGTACAACAGGGCCGGCGTGGAGCGCGTCATGGGCTTTTGCAGCGAGGAGGCGAGCGACAAATTCCTGGCAGGCACCCCCATGGTGGAGAAGGCCATGGTCGATTCGGGCATCATACTGCTGAAGTACTGGCTGGAGGTGACCCCAGAGGAGCAGGAGCGGCGGCTGCGGGATCGCATCGACGACGGTCGCAAGATCTGGAAGCTCTCCCCCATGGACATCAAGTCCTTCAACCGCTGGGATGACTACACCCGGGCGCGGGATGCCATGTTCATCGCCACTGACACCGCCTGGGCCCCCTGGTTCGTGGCCCGCTCCGAGGACAAGAAGCGGGTGCGCCTCAACATCATCTCCCACCTGCTGTCGCACATCCCCTACGAGGCGCTGCCGGCCGAGCCGGTCAAGCTGCCCAGGCGCAAGATAGGCAAGGCCGCCCCCTCGGAACACCCCCTGCGCATCATTCCGGAGCGCTTCTAGGCAAGCGGGGTGAGCCCGGGCTCACCCCTGCCCTGCCGATACTGGCGGATAGCCGCCCTGGCATTGAACAGCATGCGGCTCTCCCCCAGCTGGCTGGCCAGCCCGCTACGGCGCACGTTCTCGAGCACCCCAGGGTTGAGCCCGGCCAGCCAGAGCGTGACCCCCTTGTCACGCACCTGCCGCTCCCCCTCCATCAGCATCATCAGGGCCGAGTATTCCACGTCCTGCACCCGGCTCATGTCGAGCACCACCACCTCGGGCCTGTGCGTCTCGGTCAGCTGCCGGACCTGGGCCGCCACGTGTTGCGCGTTGATGAAGAAGAGGCGCCCCTCCGGGCGCAGGATCAGCAGGCCCGGGATGGTCTCGTCATCGGGATGCTGCTCGCTGAGCGGGCGCAGCACATCCTCCCCGGGCTTGCGGCCGATCACATAGACCCTGGGGTGCGCCGTCTGGCTCGCCAGCCCCAGCAGGGAGGCGAGGATGGCGACCACTATGCCCTCCAGGGTGCCGAACAGCAGCACCCCCAGGCAGGCGATGACGGCCCAGCGAAACTCCATCATGCGGATCTGCCCTATCTTGCGAAACTCCCCCGGCTGGATGAGCCCCACCGAGTAGACGATGACCACCATCGCCAGGGTGGCGCTCGGCAGCCAGGAGAGCAGCGGGGCGAGGAAGATCATGGTGGCCAGCGCCATCGCGGCGGTGACCGCGGAGGCCCGCTGGCTCAGGCCCCCGACGGAGCGCACCACCGCCGTCTGGGAGGTGCCGCCCCCCGCCGGCATGCTGCCGCAGAAGGCGCCCCCCAGGTTGGCCAGCCCGGTGGCCACCAGTTCCCGATTCGCATTGATCTCGGGCTCCTCCTTCCCCACGAAGGCCCGCCCTGCGGCGATAGTCTCGGTGAAGCTCATCAGCGCTATGCCCGCCGCCCCCGGCAGCAGCTGCAACACCAGGGTCGGATCCGGCATCGTCAGGCTGGGCAGGCCGGTGGGGATGCTCCCGACGATGGCGACGCCCGCCTCGTTCAGGCCGAGGCCCCACACCAGCGCGATGCCGACACCCACCCCCAGCAGGGGGGCGGGGGAGTGGGGAAAGCGCCACTCCATGAACACCAGCACCACCAGGGTGGCGAGGGCGACCCCCAGGGTCAGCCAGGAGGTCTGGGGCAGCGCCTGGCCGAGGTGGTAGAGATCCAGGAAGAAGTTCTCCTTCTGGAGGTGCACCCCGAACAGCTTGGGCAGCTGGTCGAGGATGATCACCAGCCCTATGCCGCTCTTGAACCCCACCAGCACCGGCAGGGAGATGAAGTTGGCGATGAAGCCGAGCCGCAGCGCGGCCGCCAGCATCAGCATGGCCCCCACCATCAGGGTCAGGGTGGCCGTCACAATGAGCAGCCGGCCTGGGTCGCCGTCCGGAACCACCAGTCCGAGCTGGGTGGCGGTCAGGATAGCCAGGGTGCTGGTGGAGCTGACGCTGAGCACCCGGGAAGAGCCCAGCAAGGCGTAGATCACCATGGGCACGAACGCGGTGTAGAGACCGATCGCCACCGGCAGCCCCGCCACCGTGGCATAGGCCATGGCCTTGGGCAGCACCACGGCCGCCGCGGTGACGCCGGCCAGCAGATCGGACAGGAGGCGCCCAGGCGCCGACGCAAGTGATGACATCTGAATCCTCCATTATCCCGGGTCCGGGCTGGCGCACTATTCGCCTTGATGACAGTGTGAAGTGTAGGCGGCGAAGTGATGCAATAGCTTGTTGTGTCTCACGTTTTCCCGCTCCCTTCCCCTATACTTCAGCGACGTTCAGGCCTGGCCAGAGAGAGGATATCCCCCATGTTGCGACTGCTTGCCCTGCTGCTTGTCTGCCTGGCGCTCCCGGTGCGGGCGCTGACCCTGACCCAAGTGGCGGGGGAGCTGCGCCACCCCTGGGGGCTCGCGTTTCTCCCCGATGGCGGCTACCTCGTCAGCGAGCGCCCGGGCCGCCTGCTGCGCATCGACGCCGGCGGCGAGCGCCACCTTATCTCGGGCCTGCCCCCCCTCGCCGCCGCGGGTCAGGGGGGGCTGCTCGATCTCGCCCTGGACGGCGAGGGCTGGGTGTATCTCAGCTACAGCGAGCCGGGGGACGGCGGCGCCGGCACCGCCGTGGCCCGGGCCCGGCTGCAAAAAGATGCGTTGGTCGACTGGCAACTGCTGTTTCGCCAGCAGCCCAAGGTCGCCGGTGGCGCTCACTTCGGCTCCCGCTTGGTATTGATGGATGACTATCTCTTTATCACCCTGGGGGATCGCTACAGCGAGCGGGCGCGGGCCCAGACGCTGGACAACCACCTCGGCAAGACGGTGCGCCTGCACAGGGATGGCCGGGTGCCCGCCGACAATCCCTTCGTCAAGACGGCGGGGGCCCTGCCGGAGATCTGGAGCCTGGGCCATCGCAACATGCAGGGGGCGGCGCTGCGCCCGGTTAGTCAGCAATTCTGGGCCCACGAGCACGGCCCCCAGGGCGGGGACGAGGTGAACCTCATCCTGCCCGGCCACAACTACGGCTGGCCCAGAGTGACCTTCGGCGAAGAGTACGGTGGCGGCAAGATTGGCGTGGGCCAGAGCGCGCCGGGCCTGACGGCGCCGCGCTGGATCTGGGTGCCCTCCATCGCCCCCTCGGGCATGACCTTTTATCAGGGGGGGCTGTTCAAGGAGTGGCGGGGAGATCTGCTGGTCGGCGCCCTGCGCGGCCAGGCCCTGTTGCGCCTGCGCCTCGACGGGGACACCATAGTGTCACAGGAGCGGTTGCTGACCGATCTGGGGGAGCGGATCCGTACCGTCAAGGAGGGCCCCGACGGCGCGCTCTATCTGCTGACGGACTCGGGTCAGGGACGCCTGCTCAAACTGACCCCATAGGATGCAAGGAGGAAGGATGAACGCGAATCGCATGCTGCTGGTGCTCTGTGCCAGCCTCTGGTTGCTGGGCTGCAACACCATCCACGGGATGGGACGGGACATCGAGAAGGCGGGGGAGGTGATCCAGGGCTCAGCCAACCTGGCGGAGGAGCCGGCGGCAGGCAGCCGCTGACCCGGGGCCCGTCCCTGACCAGTCTCAGGGACGAGGCCCCCTCACTCGGCGCTGACCGCCAGGCTGGCCAGCGGCGCCATGGTCACCCTGACCCCGTGCTGGGCCAGCGCCTCGCGGGCACTCTGGGGCAGTTGCTCGTCGGTGATCACCTGATCGATCGCATCCCAGCTCACCACGTTGAAGGTCCCCACCTTGCCATATTTGGACGAATCGCAGATGAGGATGCGGGTCGCCGCCGACTCCACCACGGCCCGCTTCACCGGCACTTTCTGTTCGCTCGGGGTGGAGATCCCCTGACTGTCCCAGGAGGAGGCTGACAGGAAGGCAACGTCCAGATGGAGGTTGCGCAGGAAGTGGGCGGTGGCCTCCCCGGCACAGGACTGGTTCTCGCGAATGACCTGGCCCCCGGTGTGATAGAGGCGGCAGCGGCCGTGCTCGATGAGGTAGGCGCAGACCATGAAGTCGTTGGTCACTATCATCAGGTCTTCCCGCAGCGCCAGCTCCCGGGCCAGCTCCAGGGAGGTGGTACCGGCATCCAGATAGACGGTGCTCCCCTCGCTCACCTGGGCGGCGGCGAGCCGGGCAATGGCCAGCTTGGCCCCCTGCATCAGGCTGCGCTTGGCGGCGTGGGAGGGCTCGCTCTTGATCCGCTGGGAGAGGCTGACCCCACCCGAGACGGAGAGAACCCGCCCCTGCTCCTCCAGCTTCTGGATGTCGCGCCTGATGGTCATGTGGGAGACCTGCAACCAGTCGGTCAGCTCCACTATGCTGACCACGCCGCGCTCTGCCAGCAGTTGCAGGATACGTTGCTGTCGCTCTACGGGAATCATCTTGCCTCGCGCCTCGGGGAAGGGAAGGCGCCATTCTACCCCAGCGACCTGGGAAAAAATGATAAATAACCTGCAACGGGCTCAAAAATCACATTTATTCACACAAAAAACGCCAAAACTTGACTCGAAAGAATCTCAACTCTCTCAAATAACAAAAATTAACATCAATTAAGTTATTTTTTGTGACGACTGCCTGATATTTCATCGCCGCAAGCCTCTACTATCGGCTCATCAGTCGTAATCGAGGAATCACGAGATGAGCACTCCCTATCATGTTGCGGTCATCGGCCTGGGCGCCATGGGCATGGGCGCCGCCCGTTCCTGCCTGCGGGCTGGGCTCACCACCTATGGCATCGACATCAGCGAACAGGCTCGCGGCCAGTTGCAGCAGGCCGGTGCCGCCGCCGTCATGGCCGATGCCAGGCCCCTGGCTGAGACGCTCGATGCGGTGCTGTTGCTGGTGGTCAACGCCACCCAGGTGCGCCGCATCCTGCTCGGCGAAGCGGGGCTGGCTCGCCACCTCAAACCGGGCACCGCCATCATGGTCTCTTCCACCATCGCCGCCGAAGAGGCGAGCGCCCTGGCTGCCGAGCTGGCGCTGATGGGGTTGCCGATGCTGGATGCGCCGGTTTCCGGCGGTGCCATCAAGGCCGATGCCGGCGAGATGACGGTGATGGCCGCAGGCTCAGACGACGCCTTCGACAAGCTGGCCCCGGTGCTGGATGCGGTGGCCGGCAAGGTCTACCGGGTCGGCAGCGAGCCGGGCCAGGGCAGCACGGTCAAGATCATCCACCAGCTGCTGGCCGGGGTGCACATAGCCGTTGCCGCCGAGGCCATGGCGCTGGCCAGCCGGGCAGGCGTGTCCCTGGATCTCATGTATGACGTGGTGACCCATGCCGCCGGCAACTCCTGGATGTTTGAAAACCGCATGCCCCGGGTGCTGGCCGGTGACTACCAGGCCCGCTCCGCAGTGGACATCTTCGTCAAGGATCTCACCCTGGTGGCCGACACCGCCAAGGCGCTGCGCTTCCCGCTGCCGCTCGCGAGCACGGCGCTGAACATGTTCCTCGGCGCCAGCAACGCAGGGTACGGCCAGGAAGATGACAGCGCCGTCATCAAGATCTTCTCCGGCATCCAGCTGCCGGGTCAGGAGGAACTGCTATGAAACTCGGTGTCATCGCAGACGACTTCACCGGCGCTACCGACATCGCCGGTTTCCTGGTGGAGAACGGCCTCTCCACCATCCAGTTTGCCGGCATCCCGGCAGCGGCGGATCTGACCGGGGTCGATGCCGTGGTGATCAGCCTCAAGAGCCGCTCCTGTCCCGCAGGCGAAGCGGTGCGCGACTCCCTGGCGGCCCTCGACTGGCTCAAGGCCCGCGGCTGCCCGCGCATCTACCAGAAGTACTGCTCCACCTTCGACAGCACGGCGGCGGGCAATATCGGCCCCGTCACCGACGCCCTGCTGGCGGCGCTGGAGAGCCGGTTCACCCTGATCTGTCCGGCCCTGCCGGTGAATGGTCGCACCGTCTATCAGGGCAACCTCTTCGTGGGGACCCAGCCGCTGGCCGAGTCCGGCATGCGCCACCACCCCATCACCCCCATGACCGACAGCAACCTGCTGCGGCTGATGGAGGGACAGGCCCAGGGCCGCGCCGGTCTGGTGCCGTTCAATACCATCGCACAGGGTGCCACCGCCATTGCCGACGCCTTTGAGCAGCTAACACAAGCTGGTGTGCGCTACGCCGTGGTCGACACCCTGACCGAGCAGCACCTGCTGGACATCGCCACCGCCGCCCTCGACATGCCCCTGGTGACCGGCGGATCCGGCCTCGCCATCGGCCTGGCCCGTCAGCTTGGCAGCGGCGATCTGCAGGGTGCCCGCGAGGCGGGCTGGCCCAGAGGCACCCGCGCCGCGGTGCTGTCGGGCTCCTGCTCCGAGATGACCAACCGTCAGGTGGCCCGCTATCGCCAGCACGCTCCTGCCCTGGCGCTGGATGTGGTGCGCTGCCTCGAAGAGGCCGACTACCCGGCCGAGCTGGCGCGCTGGGTACTGGACCAGCCCCGGACCCCGGCGCCGCTGGTCTACGCCACCACCAGCCCGGCGGAGCTGGCCCGCATTCAGGAAACCCACGGCCAGCAGGCGGCCAGCGATGCGGTGGAACACTGCTTTGCCCGCCTAGCCCAACTGCTGCAAGGCGCCGGCGTGGACCGCTTCATCATCGCCGGTGGCGAGACCTCGAGCCGGGTCACCCAAGCCCTTGGCGTCAAGGCGTTCCACATCGGCCCGCAGATCGCCCCCGGAGTGCCCTGGGTGCGGGCCATCGACGCCCCCCTGTCGCTGGCCCTCAAATCCGGCAATTTCGGGAGCGACGACTTCTTCGACAAGGCTCAGGAGTACTTCCATGACTGAACAGGCACTGCGCGACACCATGGTGATGCTGGGGGCCTCCCTCTTCCAGCGCGGTTATGCCACCGGGGGCGCCGGCAACCTCTCCGCCCTGCTGCCGGACGGTACCCTGATCGCCACCCCGACCGGCTCCTGCCTGGGACGGCTCAGCGCCGACAGGCTCTCTCACGTCAATCTGCGGGGGGAACACCTGGGGGGAGATCGCCCCTCCAAGGAGGTGGCCTTCCACCTTGCCATCTACCACAACAATCCGGACTGCCGGGCCGTGGTACACCTGCACTGCACCCACCTGACCGCCCTCTCCTGTCTGGAGGGGCTGGATCCGGCCAACGTCATCCGCCCCTTCACCCCCTACTACGTGATGCGGGTCGGCCAGTTGCCGCTCATCCCCTACTACAAACCGGGGGATGCCCGCATCGCCGAGGAGCTGGGGCGCCACGCCCCCGAAGGCAACGCCTTCCTGCTTGCCAACCACGGCCCCGTGGTGACGGGCAAGGATCTGGTGGATGCGGTCAACAACATGGAAGAGCTGGAGGAGACGGCGCGCCTGGCACTGATGCTCCATGGCCACGCCATCCGCTACCTGAGCGAACCCGAAATTGATGAATTGAGGAGGATGAAACCATGAGCAAGTTTGCCGCCAATCTCACCATGCTGTTTACCGAGGTGCCGTTCCTGGAGCGCTTCGCCGCCGCCCGCGACGCAGGCTTCGAGGCGGTGGAGTTCCTCTTCCCCTACGAGTGGCCGGCCGCAGAGCTGGGCCGCCGCTTGCGCGAGCAGGGGCTCTCCCAGGCCCTGTTCAACATGCCGCCGGGCAACTGGGGCGCGGGGGAGCGCGGCATGGCTGCCATCCCGGGGCGGGAAGCGGAGTTTCGCGGCCACCTGCCAAGCGTGCGTGACTATGCCCTGGCGCTCGGCTGCACCAAGGTACACGCCATGAGCGGCATCGTAGACCCTGCTCATAGCCTCTCGGCCCACCGCCAGACCCTGACCGACAACATCCGCTTCGCCGCCGACTTCCTGGCCGAAGACGGCATCAAGGTGCTGCTCGAGCCCCTCAACGATCGGGATGTACCCGGCTACTTCCTGGCCCACCAGCTCGACGCCCTGGCCCTGGTGCAGGAGATAGACAGACCCAACGTGGGGGTGCAGCTCGACCTCTATCACGCCCAGATCATGGACGGGGATCTCACCCGTCTCATCGGCAAGCTGGGCCCGGCCATCGGCCACGTCCAGATCGCCTCGGTGCCGGATCGCCACGAGCCGGACGAGGGGGAGATCGCCTACCCCCACCTGTTCAAGGTGCTGGCGCAGGCGGGCTACCACGACTGGATAGGCTGCGAGTACAACCCCAGAGCCGGCACCCGGGAAGGGCTGGCCTGGCTGACACAACAATAACGACCCTGAACATGAACGAGTCTGAGGATAACAAGATGCAGATCATCATCACCGGCGGCGGTGGCTTCCTGGGCCAGAAACTGGCCCGGGCCCTGCTGCAAGGCCCCCACCCCTTCACCGAGCTGCTGCTGGTGGACATCCAGCAGCCGCAATCCCCTCTGCCGGACCCCAGGGTTCGCTGTCTGCGGGCCGACCTCACCGAAGCCGGTGTCGCCGAGTCCCTCATCAGCGAGCGGACCGCCGTGGTCTACCACCTGGCGGCCATCGTCAGCAGCCACGCGGAGCAGGATTTCGATCTGGGCTGGCAGGTCAACCTGGACACCACCCGCACCCTGCTGGAGGCGTGCCGCCATGCCCGGCCGGGCATCCGCTTCGTCTTCACCAGCTCGCTCGCCGTCTATGGCGGCCCGCTGCCGGAGCTGGTGAATGACGGCACGGCGCTCACCCCCACCTCCTCCTACGGCGCCCAGAAGGCCATGGGGGAACTGCTGGTCAACGACTACAGCCGCAAGGGCTTCGTCGACGGTCTGGTATTGCGCCTGCCCACCATCTGCGTGCGGCCGGGCAAGCCGAACCGCGCCGCCTCCTCCTTTGTCAGCAGCATCATCCGCGAGCCGCTGCAAGGGGAGAGCGCCATCTGCCCGGTGAGCCCGGATCTGCGCCTCTGGCTCTCCAGCCCCGCCACCGTGGTCGCGAACTTCCTGCTGGCGGCCAGACTTCCCGCCACCGGTGACGCCCGCAGCATCAACCTGCCCGGCATCAGCGTGACCGTCGGCGAAATGCTGGAGGCCCTCGCACGGGTCGGTGGCCAGGCGGCCCGGGATCGGGTGCAGTTTGCCGCCGATCCGGCCATCGAGCGCATCGTGGCGAGCTGGCCGGGACGCATCGACAACCTGCGGGCCAGCGCCCTCGGTTTCGCGGCAGACAGGACGTTTGCCGACATCATCGACAGTTTCATCACCCATGACATGCAGGAGGCATCATGAGCGACATCCCAACCCCCATCATCGGTCTCATCATCGCGGTCTTCGTGCTGGTGTTCCTGGTCATCCGCACCCGGGTGCACGCCCTGATCGCCATGCTGGCGGCGGCCTGCATCGCCGGGATCACCGGCGGCATGAGCATCGACAAGACCCTCACCGTGATCACCCAGGGCTTTGGCTCCACCCTCGGCAGCATCGGCATCGTCATTGGCCTCGGGGTCATGATGGGTCGCCTGCTTGAGGTCTCCGGCGCCGCCGAACAGATCGCCTACAGCTTCATCAAGTGGCTCGGCAAGCGCCGCGAGGAGTGGGCCCTGGCCATCACGGGCTACATCGTCAGCATCCCCATCTTCGTGGACTCCGCCTTCGTCATCCTCTATCCGGTGGCCAAGGCGCTGGCGAAGAGCGGCAAGCGCTCCCTGCTCACCCTGGGGGTGGCGCTGGCGGGCGGCCTGGTGGTGACCCACCATACCGTGCCGCCGACCCCGGGCCCGCTGGGGGTTGCCGGTCTGTTTGGCGTGGACATCGGCGCCATGCTGCTGACCGGCATGGCCCTGGCCATCCCCTGCGTGCTCGGCATCGTCTTCTACGCCCAGTGGCTCGACAAGAAGTACCCCGAGTTCGGTGCCCAGGCCGCCCAGACCCCGGACGAGCTGCAAGCCACCTATGAGCAGTACCTCAAGGAGAAGGAGGGCAAGACCCTGCCGAGCCTGACCCTGTCGCTGCTGCCGATCCTGGTGCCCATCGTGCTCATCTTCGTCAAGGCCATCTTCACCACCCTGGCCACCCTGGAGGGCATGGACGGCCTGATGGCGAACCCCCTGGTGCAGGGCATCAACTTCATCGGCACCCCCATCATAGCGCTCGCCATCAGCGTGCTGCTGGCGGTCTACACCCTGGTCCCGCACATGGACAGGCACGCCACCGCCGCCCGCCTGGAAGAGGGGCTGCAATCCGCCGGCATCATACTGCTGGTGACCGGTGCCGGCGGGGCGCTGGGAGCCGTGCTGCGCGACAGCGGTGCGGGTCAGCAACTGGCCGAGCAGATCGCCCAGCTGCCCATCTCCCCCATCCTGATCCCCTTCATAGTGGCGACCCTGGTGCGCCTCATCCAGGGGTCCGGCACCGTGGCCATGGTGACGGCAGCCTCCATCTCCGCCCCCATCCTGGCGCAGATCCCCGGAGTCAACATGCTGCTGGCCGCCCAGGCCGCCACCATGGGGTCGCTCTTCTTCGGTTACTTCAACGACAGCCTGTTCTGGGTGGTCAACCGCATGATGGGGATCTCCGACGTCAAGCAGCAGATGATCGTCTGGTCCATCCCGACCACCATCGCCTGGGCCATCGGCGGCACCGGCGTCGCCCTGCTGAACCTGATGTTCGGCTCCGGCGGCACCTGGTTCGACCCCGTGCTGCCGCTGCTGGTGCTGGCGCTCATCGTCTGGTACGTCAAGGGGCAGTCCCTGGCCCCGGCGGCAGGGGTCGTCCCGAGCCGGGAGTCATAACCCGCACCGTCACGGCACCGCTGTGTGACGAGGGCCAGTCTGCTAGACTGGCCCTCTTTTTCGTTCATTCATCTTGCAAAGGAGTGTTGGATGCCTGCGTCTTCCTGGTGGGACAAGTCCACCGGTTTTGCCCTGCTCACCATCTTGCTGTGGGCCTCCCTCGCCGCGCTCACCTCCCGGATCACCAGCGTCTCGCCGCTGGTGCTGGTCGGGCTGGTGCTGCTGTTCTGCGGGGCGGGCACCCTGCCATTCTGGCGCCAGTGGCGCGCCAGCCCCCTCACCTGGCTGGTGACCATCACGGCCCTGCTGCTCTATCACCTGCTGCTGTTCACAAGCTTTCGCCACGCCCCCGTGCTGGAGGCGAACCTCATCAACTACCTGTGGCCGCTGTGCATCATCCTGTTCACCCCCTTGCTGCTGCCGGGCCACCCCTTGAGCCTGCACCACCTGCTGGCCGGGGCCCTGGGTCTCGCGGGGTCGGTGCTGGTGATGGTCGATGGTCACCTGCAACTGCAACAGGCCCACTTGCCCGGCTACCTGCTGGCGCTCGGCGCCGCCATCGTCTGGGGCGCCTATTCCGTGCTCTCCCGCCGCCTGCCTCCCGCTCCCGCCGTGATCACGGCCGCCGCCTGCCTGCCCGCAGGGCTCCTGGCCCTGCTGCTGGCATGGATGCTGGAAGGCCCCTTGCCATTCGCCCGGATCCCCCAGGGTGACTGGCTGCTCATCGCCGGGCTCGCCCTCGGCCCCATGGGGGCGGCCTTCGTCACCTGGTATCTGGCGCTCCGGGACGGGGATCCGCGCCGCATCGGCGCACTCGCCTACCTCACCCCGTTGCTGAGCACCCTGCTGCTGGTCTGGCTCAACGGCGAGGCGCTCACCCCGCGCCATCTGCTGGCGGGGGCCCTTATCATGGGCGGCGCCCTGCTGGGCCTGCTGGTGAAAACACCGAAGACTCAGCCAGTTGCAGAGCCTCTGTCATAAAAACGCCATCAGGCCTGCTTAAGCTCACGCCCATTGCGTGGTTCAAGCAGGACTGAAAAGTGAAAATTGCCCATTTTGCCTCCCTCTCCTCCCTCGTCTTGTTGCTGGTGGCCGGTGTTCAGGCCGCCGCCCTCTATCAGGGCTGGCAACAATTCAACCACTCGGCCCAGGCCCAGCGTCTGCAGGAGCGCCTGCAACAGCAACTGAGCGGTCCGCTGCAGGGGGCGCTTCGCGACTATCTCGGCAGCGGGGATCCCCTGCTGCTGGCCCAGGCCCAGGGCGTACGCCAGCAGGCGCTGGCGCTGCTATCCAGCCAGGACGACACCCTGACCGGCCCGCTGCGGGCCCGGCTCGAACAGATGGGGGCACGTATCGACGGCGACTACCTGGCGGCGGGCAAGCTCTCCGGCAACAGCCAGTGGTTGCTGCAAAATGCCGAGAACGAGTTGACCACCCAGGCCCGCGCCCTGCTGCGCTATGGCCAGCAGGGGGCCGCCGCCGGGCGGGATCCGGCGCTCGCCGAGCAGTATCGTCAGGGGGCCGTCGACATACTGGCCGCCCTGCCCGCCCTCGCCCACCAGCGCCAGAACTACATGGAGCAGGCCAGCCCCAAGCTGCTGGAGGGGCTGCAATTCGAACTGGCGGCCCTGCAGAAACAGGCGGACAAGCTGGCGGCCCTGCCGAGCCTGGCTCTCTTCGAGGAGGCCCCGGCCGACGAGTTCACCCTGGGAGAGCCGCAGCGCAAGGAGCTCGGGGATCAGCCCAAAGCCGAGCTGACCTCCCTGCTCAAACGCTATCCCCAGGAGCTCGAGAACAGCCGCAAGGCGCTGCAACAGCAGCAGGCCGCGCGTCAGATGGTGCAGCAGGACATCAGCCAGCTACTGCAGGCCGGGGAACAGCTGGGAGAGCGGCTCGCTGCCGCCCGCCAGACGGTGAACCGGGAACTGGCCACGGTGCTCGGCGTGCTGGCGCTCTGCCTGGTGGTGGTCGCCCTGCTGTTCGCCCTGGTGCAGCGCCGCTGGCTGGTCAGCCCCCTGCTGCGGCTGCGGGCCGCCTTCCTGCAGCTCGATGCCACGGGTCAGGCCCAGTTGCTGGCCCAGGGGCGCGAGCGCAACGAGCTGGCGGACATCGTCGCGAGCTACAACCGCCTCATTGAGAGGCTGCAACAGGATCAGCAGCAGAAGGCGGGGCAGCTCTCCAGCGTCTCCTCCAGCCTGCAGGAGATGGTGGCCCAGGTGCAGGAGATCCATCACAGCACCCGCACCACGGAGCAGGCGGTGGACGAGAGCGACACCATGATGCAGGAGCTCAACCAGCTCGCCAGCGAGGTGCACCAGGTCGCCGCCGAAATCGCCCAGCACGCCCAGCACAACGAACACTCCATGACCCAGAGCGAGCAGCTGGTGGGTGGCATGCTGACGGCCACCGCCCAGACCGGGCTCGCCATCGACGAGAGCAGCGCGGCCCTGGCCCAGCTGACCCGCTCGGTGGAGGACGTGACCGCCATCGTCGACGTCATCGGCCACATCTCCCAGCAGACCAACCTGCTGGCGCTCAACGCCGCCATCGAAGCGGCCCGCGCCGGGGAGCAGGGACGCGGCTTTGCGGTCGTCGCCGACGAGGTGCGCCACCTCTCCGCCGACACCCAGCGCTCCCTCGGCCAGATCACCGAGATCCTGGCGAGCCTCACCCAGGCGGGGGATCAGCTCGCCACCGTGCTGTCCCGCATCACCGCGGAGGCCGCCGATCAGCGCCAGCAGGCCGAACAGCTGCGCCAGACCACCCAGACGGTGCGGGAGATGGCGCGCAGCACCGCCGTCATCGCGCTGCAGGGGGCCGACAACGCCCGCAGCCAGGAGCACAGGCTCGCCAGCTTCGCCGCCCTCATCGGCCGCATCAGCCAGCACGCCCGTCAGGGCAGCCGTCTCTCGGTGCAGGTCTCCGAGCACATCCACCACCAGGCCCAGCAGATCCCCCGGATCCTGAGCCAGGCCTGATAACCCCGGGTCTGGCTCGCACCAGACCCGGGGCGCGCTCCCTGTCTACCTGCCCGCGGTACGGCCTTGCCGCAACCCTTCTCTTGATGCTCCCGTCATGTCCTCACGGGCGATGACGGGTTGCCTCATCCATTCAGTCACAGGCTCCCTCACCCCTTTCACATCTCTGGTCCCCCTGTCTGTCGGGGCAACGGCTCACGCTCACGACAGTGGGCATCCCGCCGGACTCATCTTTTTTTGTGATACAAAATTATATGTTGCCACCGGGTTAACAAAGAAAGTTCTGCCTTGACGGCAAGATCTGCGCAGGAGAACGGTGAAATCACCATGAAAGCGCTGTCATTGCCGACATGAGTGGCCTGGGAGTGCCCACACCAAGAATCATGATTATTTGCACTCGGTCATATTTTTGAAACTTGCCGGGAACTTTACATTGATATTTCGCACCGCGAACGTACTCTTGGTGATGTCAGATCGCCAAGGATCGACAGCCAAAAAATAACGACTGTAACGATGCAGATAGCCCCGACCGATGCGCCAAGGCATCAGGCACAAGGGCACGACAGAGAACCATTTTTTTGCCCTTCGGGGTGTTGATTGCAATGCCAATACCGAGCGGCGGGTGCCTACCCGGCTGCCGGATAAAAAAGCTAAGTCCATAAAATCAGGAGCAATAACAAATGGAAAAAGTGATCTTCAAGCGCGCCGCGTTGAGTGCTGCCGTGGTCGCGGCACTGGTCGCACCCGGCATGGCGTTCGCCGCTCAAGACATGATGAGCCCGGAATACGGCAAGTCCTACAGTGCCTTCATCGACGAAGGCAAGCTCACCGGTGGCCTGTTCTACTTCCAGCGTGAGCGTGATCGCGTCCAGGCCGGTCCGGGTCAGGATGGCAAATACCACTCCAACCTGAGCCATGCCACCACCCAGGCAGCCCTGAACTTCAACTCCGGCTATGCATGGGGTGTGGTCGGCGTCGACGTGGGCGGCTTCGGTGCCTACGACCTGGCCGTTGACGAGAGCAATGGCGTCAACGAAGAGAACGAGTTCTCCTTCTGGGGCGACAAGTGGGGTTCAGGTGGTGACGGCGTTCCCGAGAACGGCTTCAGCCTCTCCAACGCCGCCCTGAAATTCAAGTTCGGTGACGCGGTCACCGCCAAGGGTGGTTACACCCAGCTCTATGTACCCGGCATCCTCGGCGTCAACTGGTCCTATCAACCCGGTACCTACCGTGGTGGCCAGATCGAAGGCACCTTCGGCGGCCTCTACCTGACCTATGCCATCGCCGACGAGTACAAGGCTCCCTGGTTCAAGAACACCACAGGCTTCTCCAAGAGCAGCCCCTATGCCAGCGATCCCTTCACCGATGCGAACAAGATCGACTACATCCACGGTCTGGCCGCTCGCTACACCTTCGAGAACGGCACTGCCGTCACCGCCGGCTTCGGTCAGTCCGAAGGCTACATGGACAGCTACCACTTCAAGCTGGCCCACAAGTTCGACGTACTGGGTGGCCTGAACACCAGCTACCAGTTCTACGGTTCCGACACCGAGAACAGCGACTATGACGGCCTGGCCTGGCAACAAGCCCTGACCGCCAGCTGGGCAGCCGGCCCCTATGGCTTCCGTCTGGAAGGCCTGTGGACCAAGGCTGAAGGGGATCTGGGCAACTACCTGCCCCGTCTGACCCGCGGCTACGGCAACTCCCAGGGCGCGAACGAAATCTGGTGGGATTCCCGCTCCGACTGGAACCACAACGACGAGAAGGCCCTGTTCTTCGGCGTGACTCGTTCCCTGGATGATCTGGTGGGTGCACCGGGCTGGGGCGTGGGTGTCTCCGGTGCCTACGGCTGGGATGCCAACAACGGCGACAAGTCCCTGGAAGGTGGCAAAGAGTGGGCAGCCAACTTCGACGTCATGTACACAGTGCAGGACGGCAAGCTGAAGGGCACCCTGTTCAAGCTGCACTACACCGACTACAACAACGAACAGGACGACAAGGGTAGCTGGTACTACCCGAACATGTTCAGCTCCGAGCATGACGTCAAGTTCCACATCATCATGCCGTTCACCATCATGTAATCAGGCATCTGACGTGACCGAAAACCGGGCCTCTGGCCCTAATGCCAGTCAGTTAAGCCTGACTGGCATTGTTTTTACTAAATAGCTGTTCCGAATAGTAGATCACTGGAGGAAGGGAACTCAGTCCAGTTTGTGCGATCTCATTAGTCGCCAAACAAAACAAGCCACACCCAAAGGACTGAGTTGATGCCTATCCTACCACCCCTGCCACGACCACAACGGCGCCGCATTCACAAAATCATCCATGCCACCCGTGATAAAGGGCATGCTCGTCGCTTGATGGCCATCTTGCTGTTACATGAAGGACGCACGGTCACTGATGTTCATCACCTTACCGGCGCTGCTCGCTCGACCATCGGTCGTTGGCTTCGGTGGTATCGAGATGAAGGCATAGATGCGCTAGAAGCCTTACCGGCTGGCCGTGCCCCAGTCTTACCTATCGCCAAGATTGTCACCTTACTGGTGCTGCTCATGCAGTTTTCTCCGCAAGATTTTGGTTATCAGCGCAGCCGCTGGTGTACCGAACTATTGGCTATCAAAATCAATCGGTTAACAGGCCTCAATATGGCAGCCTCCACGCTCCGTCGATGGTTACCGCGTATGGGCATTGTCTGGCGAAGGCCCGTGCCGACCTTGCGGATAAAAGACCCAGCCTATCAGGAGAAAATGGCGGATATCGACGCTGCGCTGGCCCGCTGTGATGCCGATAATCCGGTGTTTTATGAGGATGAAGTCGATATAGACCTCAATCCCAAATTAGGGGCCGACTGGATGTTCAGAGCGCAGCAAAAGCGGGTTGTCACGCCGGGACAGAACGCGAAACATTACCTGGCAGGCGTTCTCCATGCAGGCAACGGAAGAGTGCTTTACGTCAGTGGGATAAAGAAAAACTCATCCCTGTTTATCGCCATGCTGGAAAAGCTGCGTCGCCACTACCGACGAGCCAAAACCATCACGCTGATCCTCGATAACTACATCATTCACAAAAGCAAACAGACCGAGCGATGGTTGAAGAAAAACCCTAAGTTCTGCCTGGTATTCCAGCCAGTTTATAGTCCTTGGGTTAATCACATAGAACGGCTGTGGCACAAGTTGCATGAAACCATCACGCGCAATCATCAATGCAGAGGGATGGCCAACCTGCTGGCTCGAGTGAAACACTTCATGGATACCGTGTCTCCTTTCCCGGGGAATGGCTATGGCACAGCAAAGGTGTAGCACTATTAGGATCAGTTATTTAGGTTTTCTCGTCGCATACTTCTGTGGTTTGGCTTTGATGCACCTTGGGTAACTTCGTTCTCGGCGGGCGGGTAAC
>NZ_JAPCIY010000017.1:0-67023 GCF_027707645.1 Aeromonas sp. QDB30
TGGTGTGTTTGGAGACAGCCAGTTTACCAGCACCCTGTCTGTCAACTTCCACTTCCCCAAGATCCCGCGAAGAACCATAAAAAAGCCCCCGGGTGGCGGGGGCTGGTGCATCGATGAGGGAGATCACTCGATGTTCTGGATCTGCTCGCGCATCTGCTCGATGAGCACTTTCAACTCGACGGCGGACTGGGTCACCTCGGCGTTGATCGACTTGGAGCCCAGCGTGTTCGACTCGCGGTTGAACTCCTGCATCATGAAGTCGAGGCGACGGCCGCAGGCGCCACCCTTCTTCATGATCTTGTTGGTTTCGCTGATGTGCATCTCCAGGCGATCCAGCTCTTCGGCCACGTCGATCTTCTGGGCCAGCAGCACGATCTCCTGCTCGATGCGGGCAGGATCCAGCTCCACTTTGGCCTCGGCCAGGCGGTCGGTGAGCTTCTGGCGCTGCCACTCGATGATCTGCGGCAGGTGCTCCCGCACCTTCTTCACTTCTACCTGAATGCCGGCCAGACGCTGTTCGATCAGCGCCTTGAGGTTGGCCCCTTCGCTGGCGCGGGAGGCGAGGAAGTCTTCCATGGTCAGGTCGAAGCCGGCCATCAGCTCGGTGGCGACCACGTCCATGTCCTGCTCGGCGGCAGCCATCACGCCCGGCCAGCGCAGCACGTCCACCGGGTTGAGCTGACCCTGGCCCGCCTCTTTCATCACCCAGTTGGCGCTCTCGATGATGAGTTTGGCCAGCTCTTCATTGATGTGCAGCTGGCTGGCGGCGGCCTGGGCGGCCTCGAAGCGCAGGTTGCACTCCACCTTGCCGCGCTGCAGCTTGGCGCGGAAGCGCTCACGCAGAACCGGCTCCAGGCTGCGCAGTTGTTCCGGCAGGCGAATGTAGGTCTCCAGATAGCGCTGGTTGACCGAACGAATTTCCCAAACGGCTGTGCCCCAGTCGCCCTTGAGTTCCTTGCGGGCGTAGGCGGTCATGCTGTGAATCATTGATTGTTCCGGGCTTGATGAAGTGTGCGGCCAGTATACTCAGCCAGGCCTGCTCCGTCAGCCGACGAGGTGGTTTTAGCGGCTGATATTTGAGTAGCGATCGCTTATACTCCTGCGCCAATTCAGCCAGCCCAGAGGTCAGTCCCATGTCCCGTCCCAGCGATCGCAGCGCCGCCCAGGTGCGTCCGGTAACCATCACCCGCCACTTCACCAAGCATGCTGAAGGGTCCGTGCTGGTGGAATTCGGCCACACCCGCGTGCTCTGCACCGCCAGCGTCGACACCAGCGTGCCGCGCTTCCTCAAAGGCAAGGGGCAGGGGTGGGTCACTGCCGAGTACGGCATGCTGCCGCGCTCCACCCACTCCCGGATGAACCGCGAAGCGGCCTCCGGCAAGCAGAGCGGCCGTACCCTGGAGATCTCCCGTCTGATCGCCCGCTCCCTGCGCGCGGCGGTGGACTTGAGTGCCCTGGGCGAGCACACCATTACCGTTGACTGCGACGTGTTGCAAGCCGACGGTGGTACCCGCACCGCCGCCATCACCGGGGCCTGCGTGGCGCTGGTGGATGCGCTGAACTGGATGGTGGAGAAGGGGCTGATCAAACAGAGCCCGCTCAAGCAGATGATCGCAGCCGTCTCCGTCGGCATGTTCGAAGGGGAGGCAATCTGCGATCTGGAGTACATCGAAGACTCCGCCGCCGAGACCGACATGAACGTGGTGATGACCGAAGATGGTCGCATCATCGAGGTGCAGGGCACCGCGGAGGCCGAACCCTTCACCCACGAGGAGCTGCTGGCCATGCTGGCGCTCGCCAAGGGCGGCATCGCCGACATCATTGCGCTGCAGAAGCAGTCGCTTGCATGATTTTAAAAACGCGGCATTGACCGCGTTTTTTTATACCCCCACACAAGACAACGACAAGCCAAGCAAGGAGCCAGAATGAAAGCCTACCAGCGTCAATTTATCGAGTTCGCCCTGGAGAAACAGGTCCTCAAATTCGGTGAATTTACCCTGAAATCCGGTCGTAAAAGCCCCTACTTCTTCAACGCCGGCCTGTTCAACAGCGGCCGCGATCTGGCCCGTCTCGGCCGCTTCTACGCCGCCGCCCTGATGGATGCCGGTATCGAGTTTGATGTGCTGTTTGGCCCGGCCTACAAGGGGATCCCCATCGCCTCCGCCACCGCCGTGCAGCTGGTGGAGCAGCACGATGTGGACGTGCCCTGGTGCTTCAACCGCAAGGAGGCCAAGGATCACGGCGAGGGTGGCAATCTGGTGGGCAGCCCGCTCAAGGGGCGCATCATGCTGGTGGACGATGTCATCACTGCCGGCACCGCCATCCGCGAATCCATGGATCTGATCCAGGCCAACGGCGCCTCCCTGGCTGGCGTGCTGATCGCGCTGGACCGTCAGGAGAAGGGCAAGGGCGAGCTCTCCGCCATTCAGGAAGTGGAGCGTGACTACGGCGCTCACATCATCGCCATCATCCAGATGAGCGACTTGATCCAGTATCTGGAAGAGAAGCAGGCCGAACAGCCGGAGCTGGCGGCGCAACTGGCCGCCATGAAGGCTTACCGCGCCCAGTACGGTATCTGAGCTCCGCTCACACCGCGCAATAGCTGAATGCGGCGCCCGTTTGTTCTCTGGCAGCAAACGGGCGCCGTTTTTTTCATCTGAAAAAAGTGGATCATGTGGCTTGAGTTTGCCCTTACAGTAAAGGTTAGGGTTTGCCAGTCGGCGTTTTGTGGTGCCGACGGGTTCCGGGGAGGAACAACATGACCACTCATCTTCAATCACCCATTCATTTGCAGTTGCCGCTCAGCGGCATGAGCTGCGCCAACTGCGCCGGCCGCATCACGACCGCCCTCAACAAGCTCGACGGGGTATCGGCCACCGTCAACTTCGCGCTGGAGCAAGCCGCCATCGAGCTGGCCAGCCCTGATCGTTTGCCGGCGGTGCTGGAGAGCATCCAGGCGCAGGGTTACGACTACGGCAGCGAGACCATCCTGTTTCAAATTACCGGTATGACTTGTGCCGGTTGCTCGGCCCGCCTGAACAAGATGTTGGCGGCGCTGCCCGGCATCATCTCCGCCGACGTCAACTTCTCCATCGAGCAGGCCCGGATCGTGCTGGTACCCGGGATGCAGACGCCCGCGGCCCTGCGCGAGCAGATCGAGGCCCTCGGCTTTGGCGCCCAACTGGCGCAGGGCTCGGCCAGCGGCCGCCGCCAGCAGTTGCTGGAGCGGGAAGCGCAGGAGGCCGCCAGCGCCCGTCAGGCGCAAACCCGGGTCATCGTCTCGACTTTGCTGACGTTGCCGCTGCTGGTGGGGATGCTGGCCATGGCCGGGTTGTTCCCCTGGCATCTGCCCGCCTGGCTGGAGCTGCTGCTCGCCACCCCGGTGCAGTTCTGGATCGGGGCCCGCTTCTATCGCGGCGCCTGGCTTGCCATCAAGAACCGCTCCGCCAACATGGATGTGCTGGTGGCCACCGGCACCAGCGCCGCCTACTTCTACAGTCTCTATCTGTTGTTGACGCTGGGGATGGCTGCCAGCGGCAAGCTCTATTTCGAGGCGAGCGCCATCATCATTACCCTGATTTCGTTGGGAAAACTGCTGGAGGCTCGGGCCAGACGCAGCACCCAGTCCGCCATTCGCGAACTGATGGCGCTGCGGCCGGAAACCGCCACCGTCTGGCGTGGCGAGCGCTGGCAGAGCGTCGCCATCGATGAGGTGCTGCGCGGTGATCGGCTGCGGGTGCTGGTGGGTGAGCGGGTGCCGGTGGATGGCAAAATCGTGAGCGGCGAGAGCGAGCTGGACGAGTCGATCCTCACCGGTGAGAGCCTGCCGGTGCCGCGCGGCGAGGGCGACAAGGTGCTGGGCGGCGCCATCAACCGCTCCGGCGTGCTGGAAATTGAAGCCACCACGGTGGGGGAGGACTCCAGCCTCAGCAAGATCATCGCATTGGTGGAGAACGCCCAGATGGGCAAGGCGCCGCTGCAACAGTTGGTGGACAAGGTCTCCGCCGTGTTCGTGCCGGTGGTGATGACCATCGCCCTGTTCACCCTGCTGGTGTGGTACGCCATCAGCAACGACTTCGGTCAGGCGCTGCTGGCGGCGGTAGCGGTGCTGGTGATCGCCTGTCCCTGTGCGCTGGGGCTGGCCACACCGGCGGCCATCGTCACCGGTACCGGGGTGGCGGCGCGCCACGGCATTCTGATCAAGGATGTGGATACCCTGCAGAAGGCCCACGCCATCAAGGCGCTTATCTTCGACAAGACAGGTACGCTCACTCAGGGCAGGCCCGTGCTGGCGAGCTGGAGCGGCACAGCCGAGCAGCTGCGTCTGGCCGCCGCCCTGCAGCAGGCGAGCGAACACCCGCTGGCGCTGGCCATGCGCGAGGCGGTCGGCAAGGAGGTTACGCTACCCCAGCCGGAGGCGGTGGAGGTGCGGGTCGGTGCCGGTATTGTCGGTCAGGTCGCCGGTCATACGGTCGCCATCGGCAATGGCTCTTTGCTGGCCCAGCTCGGCATTGAGGTGCCCGCGCAGGATAAACCGCCTGCCGACGGCGCGACCCGGGTCTGGGTGACCATCGACGGCGTGGTAGCTGGCATTGCGGCGCTGGCCGATACCCTGCGCCCCGAGAGTCCGGATGCCATCGTCACCCTGCGTCAGCGCGGCATCGCCAGCTGGCTGGTGAGCGGTGATGGACCGGTGCCGGTGGCCCATATTGCCGCCAAGCTGGGGCTGGACGGGGCGTTCGACTCCGTGCTGCCGGCCGGCAAGGTGGAGAAAGTAGAGGCGCTGCGGGCGCAAACCAGCGGGCTGGTCGCCATGGTGGGGGACGGGGTGAACGACGCTCCGGCGCTGGCGGCGGCGGATGTGGGTATCGCCATGGGCTCCGGCTCCGACGTGGCGATGGAGACCGCCTCCATCACTCTCATGCGATCCGACCCGCGGCTGGTGGCCGATGCCATCGACATCTCGGCGGCCACCTGGCGCACCATCCAGCAGAATCTGTTCTGGGCCTTCGTGTTCAACATCATCGGTATTCCGCTGGCGGCGCTGGGTTACCTCAGCCCCGAGCTGGCGGGGGCGGCCATGGCCCTGAGCAGCATCACCGTCTTGAGCAATTCCCTGTTATTGAAGCGCTGGCAGCCCCGGGCGGGCAGCCTGCGTGCATCTGAATCCCAAAGGAGTCATTCATGAACATCAGCAAGGTCGCCAAGGCCACCGGCCTGACCGCCAAGACCATCCGCTACTACGAGAGCATCGGCCTCATTTCGTCGCCAGTGCGCAGCGACAACGGGTATCGCAGTTATACGGATGCCTCCCTGCGGGAGCTGCGCTTCGTCAAGCGGGCGCGGGAGACCGGTTTCAATCTGGAGGAGTGTCAGGAGCTGCTGGCGCTCTATCGGGACGAGCACAGAACCAGTGCCCAGGTGAAGAAGCTGGCCCAGGAGAAAATCGTCGATCTGCGCTCCCGCATCGCCGGTTTGCAAGCCATGCTCAGCGCCCTCGAGGAGGTGGTGAGCTGCTGTCACGGAGATGCGAATCCCCAGTGCCCCATCCTCGACGAGCTGGAGAAAGGGTGAGGGAGGGCTGCGCCATTCGACCCTGCAGAAAAGGGTCTGTCGGGGCCTGTGCGAGAGAGGACGCGCTGAGTGGCAGCTTAATAGCGGTCGATTGATTGTTGAGCAGGAAAGGGGAGTGTTAAACTGTGCGGCTCTTGTACAGGGAGTACCCATTTGACACAGAGTGTGAAATATCAGGTGCGGCGGGCCATCATGGTCCAGCTCTATACCCATGCCTCCTTCAGCCTGCCTTGCCTGGGGCTGCTGGCGATCAGCTGGAGCCTGCTGTTCCACGATTACCTGCCGGCCAGCGAGTCGCTGGGCTGGCTCGGTCTGGTCCTGCTGCTGTTGCTGGGGCGCTGGTGGCATCTGCGCTGGCGCCAGCCCAGGCTGGCACAGCTTCCGCTGCCGGTGCTCGAGCGCGAGCTCTTTGTCGGGGTGACCATCACCTCCATCGTCTGGGCACTGGGCGTGCTTCTCTACATGGACAAGCTGCCCGACACCTATCGTGCCGCCATGATGATGCTCTCCAGCCTGATCCTGACCGGCAGCGCCATCATGCTGTTCGGCAGCCGTCGTACCCTCTATGGGGCCGTGCTGCCCCTCGGGTTTGCCATGTTGTTCGAGCTCAGTGGCGGCAACACCCAGGAGCGTATCGTCTCCTGCATGCTGGCGGGGTATCTGTTCGTCTTTCTGCCGACCCTGCTGCGGCGCCTGCGGCGGGATCAGGTGGCCTCTCTCTACCACAGTTTTTCCAATGCGGATCTGGTGGCCGAGCTGAAGGCGGTCTCCGAGCACCTCAAGCTCACGTCCCGCCTCGACGGTCTGACCGGCATCGCCAACCGGGCCCATCTCGACGACTCCCTGGCGCGCGCCTGGCGCCGCTGCCACCGTGCCAGGGCGCCTCTTTCTCTGGTGCTGGTGGATGTGGACTACTTCAAGCAGTTCAATGATCACTATGGTCATCAGGTGGGGGACCAGTGCCTGCAACAGGTGGCGAGCCTGCTGGCCGAAGTGCTGCGGCGGGAAGACGATCTCGCTGCCCGTTACGGCGGAGAGGAGTTCGCCCTGCTGCTGCCCTGCACCACCTTGCAGGGGGCCATGCAGATCGCCGAGCAGGTGCGTACCTCGTTGCGAGCCCTCGGCATTCCCCACCACAAATCCCGGGTCTCGGGGCGGGTCAGTTGCAGCTTCGGGGTGGCGACCCTGGTGCCGGATCAGCATCACTCCATTGCCGAGCTTATCCAGAAAGCGGATGCGGCGCTCTATCAGGCCAAGCATAATGGCCGGGATCGTATCGAAGTAGCCTTGATGGGTAAGGTTGCCTGAGTTTCACAAGACAGATTAAAGAGGTCGTCTATGCAATGTCATCGTATCGAAGAGCTGCTGGAACTGCTGCAGCCTGCCTGGATCAAGGAGCAGGATCTCAGCCTGGTGCAGTTTGTTGCCAAACTGGCCGAGGAGGCGGGATTTGACGGTCCGCTGTCCGCACTGACCGACGACATGCTGATCTACCACCTCAAGATGCGGGAATCCGACAAGCAGGCGATGATCCCGGGGCTGGCCAAGGATCACGTGCCCGACTTCAAGGAAGCCCTGCTCAAGGCACGCGGCATCAAGTAATCCGGCCGTCACATCGCCATCAGAGAAAGGTTTCAAGAGAATCTGTTAAAAGGCGCATAGTCAACTGGCTATGGGCCTTTTTTGTTGCCTGAAATTGCGACGGGACTCGAACTATAGATACATTTAACCCACACAATTAGCAGGTTGTTTAAGATATAATCGCTTTCATAACAATATGAGTGGAGCGATGTGTTGCAATGGCCGACAAGGACAAGATCGACATCAAGGATGTGACCGGTGACGTCACCGGGACCTTCAATCCCAATACCTTCAAGGCGGGAGATGACAGGTTCAACCCCGGCAACCGCATCTATGTCCGCTCCCAGACCGGCTACTGGCAGCGGGCGCGCAAGGCCATGGGCTGGTTCTTCGTCGCGCTCTTTGTCCTCCTGCCCTGGCTGCGTTATGACGGCCGTCAGGCGGTGCTGTTCGATCTGGAGCACCAGCAGTTCCACATCTTCGGTGCCACCATCTGGCCGCAGGATCTCACCCTGCTGGCCTGGGTCTTCATGATCGCGGCCTTCGCCCTCTTCTTCGTGACCACCTTCCTGGGCCGGGTCTGGTGCGGCTACCTCTGTCCCCAGACGGTGTGGACCTTCCTGTTCATCTGGTTCGAGGAGAAGCTGGAAGGGGCCGCCAACAAGCGTCGCAAGCTGGATGCGGCGCCCTGGAGCGGCGAGAAGCTGGCCCGGAAGGGCGCCAAGCACCTGGCCTGGATCCTGCTGTCGCTGGGCACGGGGCTGACCTTCGTCGCCTACTTCCAGGATGTCTTCCACCTGGTGCCCGATTTCTTCACCCTGCAGGCGGGAGGCTGGGTTATCTTCTGGGTGCTGTTCTTTGCCGCCTGCACCTATGGCAACGCCGGCTGGATGCGCGCCATCATGTGTATCCACATGTGCCCCTATGCCCGCTTCCAGTCCGCCATGTTCGACAAGGACACCTACATCGTCGGCTATGACAGCCAGCGTGGCGAGACCCGCGGCGCCCGTGGTCGCAAGGCCGATCCCAAGGCTCTGGGGCTGGGGGACTGCATCGACTGCGACCTCTGCGTGCAGGTCTGCCCGACCGGTATCGACATCCGTGACGGTCTGCAGTACGAGTGCATCAACTGCGGCGCCTGTGTCGACGCCTGCGATCAGACCATGGAGCGGATGGGGTATCCGAAAGGGCTCATCAGTTACACCACCGAGCACAAGCTGGCCCACAGTGAAACCCAGGTAGCGCGGCCCAAGCTGATTGGCTATGGCCTGGTGATGGTCGTCATGCTGGGGGTCTTCGTCTATAACGCCATGTCCATCATGCCCATGGGGCTCGACATCCTGCGGGATCGCAACCAGCTGTTCCGGGAAAACAGTGAAGGGCTCATCGAGAACACCTATACCCTGAAGATCCTCAACAAGACCCTGAACTCCCAGACCTACCGGCTGGACGTGGAAGGGCTGCCGGAGTACCAGTGGTTCGGACCCCGCGAGGTGACCCTGAAGGCGGGTGAGATCTATACCCTGCCGGTGAGCCTGGCGGTGGATCCCTTCAACCTGAAGCGCCCCACTCTGGACGTCCAGTTCGTGCTCAAGCGGGAAGGCGCGGCGCCGGACGACAGCAAGGGGACCTTGCGCCAACCGAGCAAGTTTATCAGCAGGTTGTGACGGCAAGGCGCACCGCCATGCACGGCAACGGCAGACAGTGGTGATAGAATGGGGCGCAACAGCGCCCCTTTTCTATGGTGGATGACATGCGTTTCAACTATTCCGACCTCAATCCCGATCTCATCATGGATGCCATCGATCTCAGCGGCTTGCGCATCGACTCCGGCCTTATCGAGCTCAACAGTTACGAGAACCGCGTCTATCAGTTCCAGGATGAGGATCGCCGTCGCTACGTGGTGAAGTTCTACCGCCCCGGTCGCTGGAGCCGGGCACAGATCCTGGAAGAGCACGCGTTTGCCGCTCGCCTCTGTGAAGCTGAGATCCCGGTCGCCGCTCCCATTGCCTTTGCCGGCGAGACCCTGCTGGAGCATCAGGGCTACCCGTTTGCCATCTGGCAGAGCGTCGGGGGGCGTCAGTTCGAGGTGGACAACCTGGACCAGCTGGAGTGGGTGGGGCGTTACCTCGGCCGCATCCACAGCGTCGGTGCCAGCCATGCCTTTCATCACCGGGTTCCGCTGGATGTGGAGAGCATGCTGCACGAGCCGCGTCAGTTGCTGGCGGCAGGCGAGTGGTTGCCGAGCGGGCTGGCCAAGTCCTTCTTCGGGGTGCTGGACGAGCTGATCCGGCACGTATGCGACGCCATGACCCTGGATGTGGCGCGCATCTCCCTGCATGGGGACTGCCACCCGGGCAACATCCTGTGGCGTGACGGTCCCCTGTTTGTCGACCTCGACGATTGCCGCACCGGCCCTGCCATCCAGGATCTCTGGATGATGCTGAACGGGGAGCGTCATGAGCAGCAGATCCAGCTCGATACCCTGCTGGCGGGGTATGAGGAGTTCATGGAGTTCGACCCGCGGGAGCTGGCGCTCATCGAGCCGCTGCGCGCCATGCGCATCGTCCACTACATGGCCTGGCTGGCAAGACGCTGGGAAGATCCCGCCTTCCCCCGCCACTTCTCCTGGTTCAACACCGAACATTACTGGCGCCAGCAGATTGCAACCCTGCATGATCAGCTCGAGGCATTGAAGGCCCCGCCGCTCAGCCTGATGCCGCAGTGGTAGGGGCGTGAGCCCGGCAGATCGCCACGCCACGGGGCGTCCGCTGGTGGTGTCGCCCGTACCATTGCCACAGCGGCAAGGTGCCCGTGGGAGGCGGGATGGCGGTCCCGCCTGTCTGCCTTTGCCATTGACGGCACGAGGGTGAGGCAATAGGCTTGGACTGCTTCGGTTCGCCGGGCGTGCCTCACAGTGATCCCTTAACAGGAAACGTCATGAAAAAAGTACTATTTTTCCTCGCTGCCATGCTGATGATCCCCATGGTTCACGCCGCCCCGCAATTCAAGGAAGGTGTCAACTATGACGTGGTCAGCCAGACCGGCAGCGCCCAGCCGGAAGTGATGGAGTTCTTCTCCTATTTCTGCCCGCACTGCGCCAAGTTCGAGCCGATTGCCGAGGATCTGAAGAAGAGCCTGCCGGAAGGCGTGCCGATGAAGAAGAACCCGGTGGCCTTCCTGGGCCGTGAAATGGGTCCCGAGATGCAGCGTGCCTACGCCGTCGCCAATCTGCTGAACGTGGAAGGCAAGCTGACCCCGGCCATCTTCGACAAGATCCACACCCAGCGCCAGATCCCCCAGAGCCGTGGTGACGTGAAGCAGATCTTCGTGGACAACGGCGTGCCGGCCGAGGAGTTCGACGGTGCTGTCGACAGCTTCGCCGTCTCCGGCATGGTCTCCCAGTTCGACCGCAACACCGAGAGCTACAACGTGCGCGGCGTGCCGGCCTTCCTGGTGAACGGCAAGTACATGGTGAAAATCGAATCCATCACCTCCCAGGAACAGTTCAACCAGCTGGTGCAATTCCTGCTGGCGAAGAAAGACTGATCCAGACTGACCTCGTGAAAAAAAGCCCGCCGGTGCAAACCGGCGGGCTTTTTGTTTATCAGGGCCATGCAAGGCGGGCCTCAGATCTGGCAATCCCGCTGGCTGGGGGCCGGGCGAGGCAAACGGGTGCGGCGGCTGAGGGCCTCCGCCAGCCAGACCAGCAGCAGTATGGCCAGCAGCAGGGTGGCGGTCTGGTCGTAGCGGAACAGGCTGAGCGAGACATAGAGCTGCTGTCCCAGGCCGCCGGCGCCAACCACGCCGAGTATGGTGGCGGCCCTCAGGTTCATCTCGCCGCGATAGAGGCTGTAGGCCAGCCACTGGCGCGCCACCAGGGGGAACACCCCGTACCAGAAGCAGGCCGTAGGGCAGGCCCCGCTCAGCTGCAAGGCGAGGCGAGGGGCGGGATCCGCGTTCTCCAGGGTCTCCACGAACAACCGCGCCAGCACCCCGGTGGTGTGCAGGGTCAGCGCCAGTATGCCCGCCACCGGCCCCAGTCCGACCGCGATCACCAGCAGGCTGGCGAAGATGAGTTCGGGCACGGAGCGCAGCAGGTTGAACAGCAGCCGCAGCGGCCAGCAGTGGCGCGCGAGGCAGGCCAGCGGCAGGGCCAGCAGGGCGCTGAAGAGGGTGCTTAGCAGCGCCATCTGCACCGTATCGAGCAGGCCCATAGCCACTGTCTTGAGGAAGAGCCATGACCAGTCCGGTCGCAAAAACTCCCCCAGGAAGGTGCCCAGGCCCCCCAGTGAGAAGCTCAGCATGCGCCAGTCGAGCTGATACAGCGCGAGGACAGCGGCCAGCCCCAGGCAGATCAGCAACAGCAGGCCGGGGGAGCGGCTGTGGCGCAGCCAGGCGCTGAGGCCATCCGCGAGCGTCACCAGCAGGATGAAGGCCAGCAGCAGGGTCACCACCTCGCCACCGGCAAACATGCGCAGGGAGAGTTCGAGCTGCTGACCGAGCCCGCCGGCGCCGACGAAGCCCATGATGACGGAGGCGCGCAGGGCGCACTCCCAGCGGTAGACGGTGTAGGAGAGCAGTTCCTGACGCACCGCAGGCAGCACGCCGTACCAGAGCGCCTGCAGCCGGCCGCTACCGCCCAGCAGCAGGGCGCGGGCCGGTTGCAGGGCACCGCTCTCCATGATCTCGTTGTAGACCTTGGCCAGCATGCCGCCGTAGCTGACGGCGATGGCCAGGATGGCGGCGAGCGGCCCGAGCCCCGACAGACGCACGAACAGCAGCGCCCAGATGAGCTCGGGCAGGCTGCGCAGCACGATGGCGACGAGGCGCGAGAGGGCCCGCAAGGCGCCGCGCAGCGGGCTGGGCACCGGCCCCAGTTCGGCCAGCGACAGGGCGCGGGAGCCGAGCAGGGCGAACGGCACGCCGAGCAGCAGGGCGCCCGCCAGTCCCAATGTCGCCACCGCCAGACTCTCCAGGGTCGCGGTCAGGGTCAGGACGAGGAAGTCCCGATCCATGCGGGGCGGCCAGCTGGTGGCGAGGAAGTTGCCCATCTGCCGCCAGCTCTGGCCGTCGAACAGGCCGAGCCAGCCGTCGGCCTGTTGCCACAGGCTGTAGCCGATGAGCAGCAGCAACCAGGGCAGGGGATGGCGCCAGCGGCTAGTCAAATTGAACACGCCGCCGCCTCGTCATCACCGGCGTAGAGCTCGGCCAGCATGGCCGGGGTGACGGCCGCCGCCGGACAGTCGAACAGCACTCGCCCCTCCCGCAGGCCGATGATGCGGGGGAAACGGCCGAGCGCCAGCTCGACCGCATGCAGGTTGGCGATGAGTGTGCTGCCCCGGGCGCGGGCCTGTGCCAGCAGGGCATCCAGGCTGCCTTGGGCGAGCACGGGATCGAGGGCGGAGACGGGCTCGTCCGCCAGGATCAGATCCGGCTGCTGATAGAGCACCCGTGCGATGCCGACCCGCTGCAACTGGCCACCGGAGAGCTCGCCGCAGCGCTGTTGCCACTTGTCGGCGAGGCCGAGGCGCGCCAGCTCGGCTAGCGCGCCTTCGGGGTCGCAGGGGCGCAGCAGGGAGAGTAAGGAACGGCCGAGGGACCACTGACCGAGCCGGCCGGCCAGCACGGCGGTCACCACCTGCTGGGAGGCGGGCAGCGGCGGTTGCTGCCAGACCATGCCGATCCGGCTGCGCAGCCGCTGGCGGTCCCGGGTGGAGAGGGTCCAGGGATCCTGGTCCCAGAGGGTGAGCCTGCCTTCGCCGCGCAGCTCGGTGCCGAGCAGCCGCAGCAGGCTGGTCTTGCCCGCGCCGCTCGGCCCTATGATGGCCACGCACTCGCCTGCCGTTATCTGCAGGTTGAACGGCTGCAGGATGCGGCTCTGGCCGAGCCGCAATCCTTCCCCGTCCAGCGCGACGGCGATCACTTCAGCAGGCCGGCCTGGGTGGCGGCGGCTTCGATGCCCAGGTAATTCTCGGGCTTGGTCTCGATGAAGCGGGTAGCGCGTTGCAGCTTGAGGATCTCGGCCTGGGCGGGCACCGCCGGATCCAGGCTGAGGAAGGCTTGCTTGATCTTCTCTTGCAGGGCCGGATCCATATCACCGCGTACTGTCCAGTTGTAGTCAAAGTAGGTCGGGGTGGTCCAGATCACCTTGACCTTGGTGGTGTCGACCTTGCCCTCTTCCACCAGTTTCTCCCACACGGAGGCATTGAGCGCACCGGCCGGCACCTTGCCGGAGGCGACCCAGGCGACGGTGGCGTCGTGGGCGCCGGAGAAGGCGACGTGGGCGAAGTCACGTTCCGGGTTGATGCCCTGCTCGGCCAGGAAGTGGCGTGGCATCAGGTGACCGGAGGTGGAGGAGGGGGAGCCGAACGCGAAGTCCTTGCCCTTGGTGTCGGCCAGGGTCTTGATGCCGCTGTCGGCATTGGCGATGAACTTGGAGGTGAACTGGGCATCTTCCTGACGCTGCACCAGGGGTACCACCTTGTCGGCACGGCGGTGTGCCTGCACATAGGTGAAGCCCCCGAGCCAGGCCATGTCCAGCTTGCCGGCGGCCAGCGCCTCGACCACGGCGGCGTAGTCGTTGACCGGCACGAACACCACCTCGCGGCCTGTTTTCTCGGCCAGGTAGTCACCCAGGGGGGCAAACTTGCGCTGCAGCTCGGTGGGGGCTTCGTCCGGGATGGCGGAGACCCGCAGCGGTTCGGCGGCGACGGCGCTCAGGCTGGCGAGCAGGGTGGTGAGGGCGAATATCCATCTGGAGGTCATGAGTGGTTCCTTGTGGTCTGGCGTTCGAACAAGCGAAAGGTCCGACGGGGGCCGGACCTTTCAGGTGAGTCATGGTAGGGGGCCATCGGCGCAGTGCGCAAGATGGGACACTCAAAAAGGCGTCTTATACCCCGACGTGGAAGGCCTGCTTGAGGTTGCGGATGAAGTCCGCGTCCCGGCACAGGGTCTTGCCCGGGCTGTCGGAGATCTTGGCGACCGGGCCGCCGTTGCACTCCATCAGCTTGAAGACGATGTTCATCGGGGTGACGCCGGGCAGATCGCAGGTGAGCTTGGTGCCGATGCCGAAGCTGGTGTTGATGCGGCCGCGGAAGTGGCGCAGCAGCTCGACGGCCTTGTCGAGGTTGAGGCCGTCGGAGAAGACCAGCGTCTTGGTGGCGGGATCGATACCGAGGCGCTGGTAGTGGCTGATGGCCTTCTCGCCCCAGACCACGGGGTCACCGGAGTCGTGGCGCAACCCCTGATATCGGCTCGCCAGCTCGAAGTCGAAGTCGCGCAGGAAGGCATCCATGGTGATGCAGTCGGTCAGGGCGATGCCGAGGTGGTTGGTGAACTCGTCCAGCCAGCTGGTGAGGGCCGCGCGCTGGCTGAGTTCCAGCGGGAAGCCGAGTTGCTGGTGAGCCTGGAACCACTCGTGGGCCTGGGTGCCCACCGCCGGCAGCCGGTATTTCTGGGCCAGCTGGTAGTTGCTGGTGCCGCGAAACGCCGGCAGCCGATCCTGGAGGCGGCCCACCACGGCATCCTGCACCGCATGGGAGAAGCGGCGGCGGGTGCCGAAGTCGATGAGGTTGAACTCGGTCATCTCCTCCCGGCTCAGCTCCCGTTCCAGCTTGTCGATCTTCTGGTCGAGCCGCTCCAGTGCCTGGCTGACGCCGAACTGGGGGTAGCGGAAGCGGTTGCGCATCTCGCTGATGATGGCGAGCACCGGGATCTCCCACAGGATGACGTCCTGCCAGGGCCCTTCGACCCGCACATTGATGCGGCCATCCTGCTCGAACACCTTGAGCAGGGAGGCATCCAGCGGCTTGCGGCGCAGGTGATCCAGATAATCCGGGGTGAAGAAGGGGCGCTCGGCCAGAAAATCGAGCTCGGGTCGGGTCAGCCGCAGGGAGCCGGCGAGGCGCAGTTGTTCCTCGATCTCGCCCATCATGGGCAGCAGATCCTCTTCGTTGCGGCTGTGGAATTCGGCCACCACCTCGGCATCCGGGTAGCGATGGAACACAGCCTGCTGCATGTGCAGCTTGTAGGCATCGGTGTCGAGCAGGCTGTTGAGGATCGGGGGCATATCAGGCGTCCAGCAGGCGTTGTACATCGGCCAGGGTCTGGGCCAGCTCGGCGCCGGCCTCGATCATCCGGGTGCGGGCCTGGTCGATTGTCTCGGGGACGATGCCGCGGCAGGCATCGAGGTGGACGATGACCCGGAAGCCGGCGCGGAGCAGTTGCAGCACGCTGGTCTTGACGCAGTAGTCGGTGGCGAGGCCGCCGACCAGCACGGTCGCGACGCCGCGGGCCTGCAGGAACTCGATAAGCCCGGTGCTGCGACGCTCGGCGAGGTCGTGGTAGCAGGCGCCATAGGGGTGCAGATCCGGCTCGACCCCCTTCCAGACGAAGAAGTCGTAGTCGATGGGGGCGGGCAGGCCGTCGAGCAGCTCGAAGCCAGGGGTGCCCGGCACGCAATGGGCCGGCCAGGTGAGGTCGGCGTTGGGCAGATCCAGCGGTTGCAGCATGGCGGCCGGCTCGCTCACGACCCAGGCAGCGTTCGCGGGGTGGGCGTCCTTGCTGCCGACTCGCAGGGTGGCGAGGGCAGCCTGGGCATTGAGCGCCGCCACTATGGTATCCCCGCCAGCGACGGGCAGCTCGTTCGGGCAGAGGGGAGTGAATCCCTTCTGCGCATCAATATCCAGGCTGGCGATGATTCCCATGGATGGCTCCTTCACATAATATTCTTGTGATATTATCTACCAAACATTATTAGAAGGCGAGCAGGTCGACCAGGATGCCGAGAATGAGTCTGGATATGGTGGTGCTGCGGTTGCGCGAGGAGCGGCTCGAACTGCTTCTCGAGACCCGGGATCGCCCCCCCTTTGCCCACTGCTGGCAGTTGCCGGCCCTGCGCATCGACGAGACCCGGGATCGGGATCTGGACGCGGCTCGCCATCGCCTGCTGGCAGAGTGGGGGCTGGAGCACTGCTACAGCGAGCAGGTCAGTACCCTCGGCAACCTGGAGCGGGATCCCCGCGGCTGGTCCACCACCCTCGTCTATCTCTGTCTGGCGGATCCCGATGGGGGGGCGGTGCGCGGTCGCTGGCATCCTCTGGACGATCTGCCCGGCCTGCAACTCGCCTTCGATCACGGCAAGCTGGTCGCCATGGGGCTGGAGCGGCTGCGCATCAAGAGCCGTTACAGCACCCTGCCGCTGCATCTGCTGGGGGCGGAATTCACCCTCTCCGAGGTTCAACGGGCGTTCGAGATCGTCCTGCAGACCCCCATGAACACGGCCGCCTTTCGCAAGCGGCTCCACCGTGCCGACATCCTGGTGGACACAGGGCGCAAGCGCACCGGCAAGCAACGTCCCGCTATCCTCTATCGGCTGGAGACCCCCTGTTGCGTCATGTTCGATCAGGTGATGCACGGAGCAGAAGCGTAAAAGAGAGATCGTTGTTGCTATGAATTACAAAGTGAAACTTTCGCTAATTGTGCGAGATGTGGATAAAACCTGTTTTTGTGCTGGCGCCAAAGAGCTTAGCTTGCCCTTCGTTCCATTTGTTGGGCTCCGTTTGCATGAAGATATGCAAGTCTACACACTAGCGACTGTTGGGTGGGCAGACAATGAACAGTGCTTTTATTGTTCTGTAGAAATGAGTGAAGAATTATTGTCCGATGGTGATTTGATAGACATGGATTTTATTATTGAAACAGCAAAAAATTCCGGATGGGTTGGGTTCAATAAAATTCATAGAGCAGAAGTATGAGAGGGAAGGTTTTAGTTAGCGCCTGTCTGCTGGGGCAGCCGGTGCGTTACGACGGCCAGAGCAAGGGGATTGTCAGCGACTGGCTGCAGGCGCTGGGAGCCGAGGGGCGGGCACTGGCCTTCTGCCCCGAAGTGGCGGGTGGCCTGCCGACGCCACGCCCCCCTGCCGAGCGCCAGGGGGAGCAGGTGGTTACCGAAAGCGGGCTGGATGTGACTGCCGAGTTCGACCGGGGCGCCGCCCTTGCGCTGGCCCTCTGTCAGCAGCAGGACATTCGCTTCGCCCTTCTGAAGGAGGGGAGCCCCTCCTGCGGCAGCGGCCGCATCTACAATGGCCGCTTCGAAGGGGTTTCACTGGCGGGAGAGGGCAAGACCACGGCTTTGCTGCGCCGCCATGGCATCGCGGTGTTCAGCGAGGATCAGCTGCCCGAGCTGGCCTCGGCGCTCGCCTTGGCTGCCTGCGGATCGGTCTGAGCCGCCGCATCGGCCGCCTGCCACTGCGCCAGCACGTCGTCTTTTTCCTTCCAGCGTGCGTTCAGCCACTCCTGGAAACCGCGTTTAAACTGCTTGTCGTTGAAGTAATCCCCCACCAGTTGCTCGTCCACCGGCAGCTCCTCGATCCGCACCCGGATGCGCTTCATCTTCCCCATCAGGAAATCCTTGAAGGGGGTGTCGGGGTTGTCCGGGTAGCTGATGGTGACGTTGATCAGGCTGTCGAACTGATCGCCCATGGCTGCCAGGGTGAAGGCGAGCCCGGCCGCCTTGGGCGGCATCAGGTGGCGATAGCGGGAGCGGGTGGCCTCGCGCTTCTGATCGGTGAAGCGGGTCCCCTCCACGAAGTTGATGACGGTGGTGGGAATGTGGCGAAACTTCTCGCAGGCGTTGCGGGTGGTCTCGATATCCTTGCCCCGCAGATGCGGATTTCTTAACAGAAACTCTCTCGAATAGCGGCGCATAAAGGGCATGTCCAGCCCCCAGCACGCGAACCCCAGCAGCGGGATGTAAATGAGCTCGTGCTTCATGAAGAACTTGGGCACCGGCAGCCGATTGCGAAACAGGTGGCCTAGCACCACGATATCGGTCCAGCTCATGTGGTTGCTGATGATGAGATACCAGCCATCCTTGCGCAGCCGGGTATTGTCCTCAATCTGCCAGTCGATGCGGGTAGTGAGGCGGATCACCAGGGTGTTGCAACCGAGCCACAGGCCCATGAAGCGATTGTTGAGCCGGCTGCAGGCACGGCCAAAGGCCGGCACGGGCAGCAGCAGTTTGGCCAGAGAAACCAGCAGGATCAGGCTGGCACACAGGGCGGTAAACAGTATGGTCAGGCCGGCGCTGATGAACAGCGCCAGGGGGCCCGGGAGCAGGTTTGGCATGAGTGTCTTACTGCGTCTTGTCCGCCAGCAGCTTATCCAGGGTCTGGTCCTTCTCGTGCCAGATCCCGTTCAACCACTGTTGAAACTCTTGTTGGAACTCGGGGTCATTGAAGTAATCCCCCACCAGATTGCGTTCGATCGGCAGAAAGCGGACCCGAACCTTGATCTCCTTGACCCGACCGCACATGAAGTCCCAGTAGCTGGGGACGCCGCCGGGATAGGCGATGGTCACATCCACCAGCTTGTGCAGTTGATCCCCCATGGCCGCCAGGGTGAAGGCGATGCCCCCTGCTCTCGGGTGCAGCAGATGACGATAGGGTGCCCCTTGCTTGTCGTGCTTGCCGACGGTGAAGCGGGTCCCTTCCACGAAGTTCATCACACTCACCGGCATATGGCGGAACTTGGCACAGGCCTGGCGCGTGGTCTCTATGTCTTTTCCCTTCAGATGCGGCTTCTTTTCCAGCAACTTGCGCGAATATCGCCGCATGAAGGGGAAATCCAGCGCCCACCAGGCCAGGCCGAGAAAAGGTACCCAAATCAGTTCTTTCTTGAGGAAAAACTTCAGGAAGGGGATTTTTTGATTAAAAATCCGCTGCAGTACCAGTATGTCGACCCAGGATTGATGGTTGGCAATCACCATATACCACTCATTCCGGCGCCCTTTGTCCACTCCGACCACATCGAAAGGGGTGTTGATGATGGTTTTCTGGATCAGATTGTTAAAACCTATCCAGTGGGTGGCACAGCCGTCCAGGAGGGTGTTGCAGAGACGTCGCGCCCCCTGGAAGGGCTGCAGCAGCTTGATGAGGCCAAGCAGCAGGACGGGGACAAACCAGAACAGGGTGTTGATGAAATATAGCAGGGTCGAGAGGCTGCCGCGCAGTCGCTCTATCAGCTTGTTGGGCATGGTGGAATCCGTCTTCGTATCGGTGGATGGCAACCAAGTGGTCAGATCTGTTGCCATAATATCAGCCGGCCCACGACTAGACCATGGTGGCGCCCTTTCCGGGTCGGGAGGTGTCTGCTGCCGTTCCCCCGCTCACTGGCCCCCGCGCAGCCGTGACAACAGCCTGTCCATGGCACGATAGCCCAGGGCTTCGATCAGATGCGCTCTCTCGATGGTGGCGTGTCCCGCCAGATCGGCGATGGTGCGCGATACCCGCAGGATGCGGTGCCAGGCCCGGATGCTGAGCCCCAGCTTCTGGATTGCACCCTCCAGAAACTCAGCATCCTGTGGCGATAATCTGCAAACATCTTCGATTTCACGACTATCCAGCAGATTGTTGAGTTTTCCGCTGCGACTCAGCATGCGCTCTCGCGCCCCCAGCACCCGTTCGCGTATCTGCTGGCTCGATTCCCCCCGCTCCGCCTTGCCGGTCAGGCTCCCCCTGGGCAAGAGCGGGACCTCTACCGTCAGATCGAACCTGTCGAGAAAGGGGCCGGAGAGCTTGCCCAGATAGCGCAGGATCTGATCCGGGCTGGAGCGGGTCTGGCCGTCGCCATAATGGCCGCAGGGGCTGGGATTCATGGCACCCACCAGTTGGAAGCGGGCGGGAAAATCCACCTGGCGGGCGGCACGACTGATGGTGATGTGCCCGGTTTCCAGCGGCTCGCGAAGGGAGTCGAGCACCTTGCGCTCGAACTCCGGCAGTTCATCCAGAAACAGGACCCCGTTGTGGGCGAGGGAAATTTCGCCAGGCCTGGGATGGGTACCCCCGCCCACCAGCGCCACTGCCGAGGCGCTGTGATGGGGCGTGCGATACGGCCTGTGGTGCCAGTGGCCTGCGCGGGGGGTGAGGCCGCCGATGGAGTGAATGGCTGCGGTCTGCTGCGCCTCCTGTTCGCTCAGCGGTGGCAGAATGCCGGGCAGACGGCTGGCCAACATGCTCTTGCCGGTGCCGGGGGGGCCGATGAACAGCAGGTTGTGGCTGCCAGCTGCGGCGATCTCCAGCGCCCGCTTCGCCTGGGACTGACCGATCACATCCTGCAGATCCGGCACGTCGGGCAGGGTCTCCGCGCTCTGGGGTTCCGGCAGCGGCAGTTCGTACTGGCCCGCCAGCCAGGCGGTGACCGCCAGCAGCTGGTGGGCGGTGCGCACCTCGGCATCCTGGATGAGGGAAGCCTCCGGACCGTTCTCCCGTGGGACCAGCAGGGTGCGCCCTGCGTCGCGGCAGGCGAGCACCGAGGGGAGCACCCCAAGCACGGGGCGGATCTCGCCCGTCAGGGCCAATTCCCCTAAAAATTCGTGATCGAGCAGGTATTTTGCGGGTATCTGCTTGGATGCGGCGAGAATGCCGATGGCGATGGCCAGGTCGAAGCGGCCCCCCTCTTTGGGCAGATCCGCAGGGGCCAGGTTGACCGTGATGTGCTTGGCCGGAAATTCGAAATTGCCGTTGAGCAGGGCGCTGCGCACCCGATCCCGCGACTCTTTCACCGAGGTTTCCGGCAACCCCACCATGTTGAAGGCGGGCAGGCCGTTGGAGAGGTGCACTTCCACAGTGACTTGCGGCGCCGCTATCCCCAGGCTGGCACGGCTATAAACAACAGCTAATGACATAAATACCGTCCTTGGTTTGATGTATATGCTGGTTAATCGTTTTTTATTAGTTTTTTGTTCCAGTTGTCAGGTTTCAGAGCAGTTAAAATCAGAGTCTTGTCAGGTAAAAAGTGCTTGCCCAATAAAAATCACCGTGCTAGTTCTAATAGCCATTCGCGGCAAGCTCCGCTCCCATTTCACAGGATTTCCGGTTGTAACTATGAACATGGCCTCCCGTTTCGTCAGCATTATTGTGGTCCTAGTGGTGATTATTATCTCACCGCTCGGGGCTCGTTTGGCTGCACGGAACAAGGGATAGACCCACCACCGGACAGAACGAAACAAGCGACCCCCGAGCCTCACGGCCCGGGGGTTTTTTTTCGACCAAAGGACAGGATTTTCCACATGAACGGCGCGCAGTTTTTGGTACAGGCTCTCAAGAAACAGGGTGTGACCCAGGTGTTTGGTTACCCGGGCGGAGCCATCATGCCGGTCTACGACGCCCTGTATGACGGTGGCCTGGCCCATCAGCTCTGCCGCCACGAGCAGGGTGCCGCCATGGCTGCGGTGGGTTATGCCCGCGCTTCCGGTCAGGTGGGGGTCTGCATCGCTACCTCTGGCCCCGGCGCCACCAACCTGGTCACCGGCCTCGCGGAGGCACTGCTCGATTCGGTACCGCTGGTGGCCATCAGCGGCCAGGTGCCCTGCGCCGCCGTCGGTACCGATGCCTTTCAGGAAGTGGACGTGCTCGGCATGTCCCTTTCCTGCACCAAGCACTCCTTCATGGTGACGGACCCGGCGGATCTGGGACGGGTCATTGCCGAAGCCTTCGCCATCGCCACCGAAGGGCGTCCGGGTCCCGTGCTCATCGACCTGCCCAAGGATGTGCAGCTGGCCGCCGTTCCTTCTCAAAGCCCGCTGTTTGCCGTGGAGGAACCCGAGCCCCTGAATCAGGCCGAGCTGACGGCCGCCCGCACCCTGCTGGCCGGTGCCGAGCGTCCGGTACTCTACGTCGGTGGTGGGGTGGGCATGGCCAATGCCGAGCAGCAGCTGCGCGACTTTGCCGCCACCACGGGGATGCCGGCGGTCACCACCCTCAAGGGGATAGGTGCCCTCGACCCCGACAGCCCCGTTTATCTGGGCATGCTCGGCATGCACGGTACCAAGGCCGCCAACCTGGCGGTACAGCAGTGCGATCTGCTGGTGGTGGTAGGCGCCCGTTTCGATGATCGGGTGACCGGCAAGCTGGAGGAATTTGCCCCCGAGGCGAAGGTGATCCACCTGGATGTGGACGCCGCCGAGTTCGGCAAGCGCCGCGCCGCCGATGTGGGGATCACCACGGATCTCAAGCGTGTGCTGCCCGCCCTGGCGATGACGCTGACCCTCGACCCCTGGCGCGAGCACTGCGCCACCATGGCTCGGGAATACGCCTTCCGCTACGACCATCCGGGTCAGGCCATCTACGCCCCGGCTCTGCTCAAAGAGCTTTCAAGCCAGCTGCCTGACACCAGCGTGGTGGCCTGCGACGTGGGTCAGCACCAGATGTGGGTGGCCCAGCACATGCGTTTCACCAGCCCGCGCAACCACCTCTCCAGTGCCGGCCTCGGCACCATGGGCTTCGGCCTGCCCGCCGCCATCGGCGCCAAGATGTCGCGCCCCGATGACGAGGTGGTGCTGGTGAGCGGGGACGGCTCCTTCATGATGAACGTGCAGGAGCTCGGCACCATCCGCCGGGCCCGGCTAAAGGTGAAGATGGTGCTGCTGGACAACCAGCGCCTCGGCATGGTGCGCCAATGGCAGGAGCTGTTCTTCGACGGTCGCTACAGCGAGACCAATCTGTCCGACAACCCCGATTTCGTCGCCCTGGCTGCCGCCTTCGGCATTCCCGGCGAGACCATCACATGCAAGGAAGAGATAGGTCCGGCACTGGATCGCCTGCTGGCGAGCGAGAGTGCCTATCTGCTGCATGTGGCTATTTCAGAGGAAGAAAATGTCTGGCCCCTGGTTCCGCCAGGAGTCGCCAACCACAAGATGATGGAGCAACGCCCATGAACCAGCTCAATACCAGCACCCTGGAAATCCATGCCCAACCCAGACCCGAAGTGATGGAACGGGTGCTGCGGGTGGTCCGTCACCGCGGTTTCAATCTCTGCGCCCTCAACATGGAGCAGGATTGCCAACAGCTGCGGATCACGGTTACTGTCGAATCGGTACGTCCCATCCAGCAGTTGTGGAGCCAGCTGGTGAAGCTGGTGGATGTCTCCCGGGTCGATGCACTGGAACAGCAACCCCGGATCAGAGCTTAAGGAGCCAAGCCAATGTCACAGCCTTCCCAATCCGCCGCCCACCCCCAATACATCTGGTTCAACGGCAAGCTGGTCCCCTGGCAGGATGCCCAGGTGCATGTCATGAGCCATGCCCTGCACTACGGATCCTCGGTGTTCGAGGGGGTGCGGGCCTATGACACTCCCAAGGGGACCTGCATCTTCCGCCTGCAGGAGCACACCCGCCGCCTGTTCGACTCCGCCAAGATCTACTGGATGGACGTCCCCTACAGCGAGACCGAAGTGAATGAAGCCTGCCGCACCGTGGTGCGCGAGAACGGCCTGAAGAGCGGCTACCTGCGCCCGCTGGCCTTTGTCGGCAACGTGGGGCTGGGGCTGCATCCGCCGCTGGATGCCAAGGCCGACCTCATGGTCGCGGCCCTGCCCTGGGGCGCCTACCTCGGAGAAGAGGGGCTGAAAAACGGGGTGGATGTGTGCGTCACCTCCTGGAACCGGCTCGCTCCCAACACCATCCCGACCGGTGCCAAGGCGGGGGGCAACTATCTCTCTTCCCAGCTCATCAGCCGCGAGGCCAAGCGCAACGGCTTCGCCGAGGGGCTGGCGCTGGACGTGAACGGCTACCTGAGCGAAGGGGCGGGGGAGAACCTGTTTCTGGTGAAGAACGGCGTGCTGTTCACCCCGCCCGCCACCGCCGCCATCCTGCCCGGCATCACCCGCGACACCATCATGACGCTGGCGCGCGACTTGGGTTACGAGGTACGCGAGCAGGCGCTGCCCCGTGAAGCGCTGTACGTCGCAGACGAAATCTTTATGACCGGCACCGCCGCCGAGGTGACCCCGGTACGCTCGGTGGATCGGATGAAGGTGGGCGCCGGTTGCCGTGGCCCGGTGACCGAGCAGTTGCAGAACGCCTTCTTCGGCCTGTTCAACGGCAAGACCGAAGACAAGTGGGGCTGGCTGACGCCGGTCAACGACTGATGAGAGCGGGGAGGCGTCACGTCTCCCCGAGTCGCTTCCGGTGAAGGCTCCCCGAGGTGCCTTCACCAGGATCGATTCCCGATCCGCGAATCACACATTCATGTTGAAAGACAATGCGCCCCAGGGGCATTCAGGGAGTAGAGACAATGCCGAAGTTGAGATCCGCCACCACCACCCACGGACGTAACATGGCCGGGGCCCGCGCCCTCTGGCGTGCCACCGGCATGACCGATCAGGATTTCGGCAAGCCCATCATCGCCGTGGTCAACTCTTTCACCCAGTTCGTGCCGGGCCACGTCCACCTCAAGGATCTGGGCCAGCTGGTCGCCCGCGAAATCGAGGCGGCTGGCGGGGTCGCGAAGGAGTTCAACACCATCGCCGTGGATGACGGCATCGCCATGGGCCACGGTGGCATGCTTTACTCGCTGCCGTCGCGCGAGCTGATTGCCGACTCGGTGGAGTACATGGTCAACGCCCACTGCGCCGACGCCATGGTCTGCATCTCCAACTGCGACAAGATCACCCCCGGGATGCTGATGGCTGCCCTGCGCATTAACATCCCGGTGATCTTCGTCTCCGGCGGCCCCATGGAAGCGGGCAAGACCAAGCTCTCCGACCAGCTCATCAAGCTGGATCTGGTGGACGCCATGATCCAGGGCGCCGACCCCAAGGTCTCCGACGCACAGAGCGATCAGATCGAGCGCAGCGCCTGCCCCACCTGCGGCTCCTGCTCCGGCATGTTCACCGCCAACTCCATGAACTGCCTGACCGAGGCACTGGGTCTCTCCCAGCCGGGCAATGGCTCCCTGCTGGCGACCCACGCCGATCGTGAGCAACTGTTCAAGCTGGCGGGCCAGCGCATCGTCACTCTGGCCAAGCGCTGGTATGAGCAGGACGATGCCTCGGCACTGCCGCGCAACATCGCCACCAAGGCGGCGTTCGAGAACGCCATGGCGCTCGACATCGCCATGGGGGGGTCCACCAACACCGTGCTGCACCTGCTGGCGGCAGCCCAGGAGGCGGGCGTCGACTTCACCATGGCCGACATCGACCGCATGTCCCGCAAGGTGCCCCAGCTCTGCAAGGTGGCGCCCTCCACCCAGAAGTACCACATGGAAGACGTGCACCGCGCCGGCGGCGTGGTCGCCATCCTGGGTCAGCTGGAAAAAGCGGGCCTGGTGCACGGGGATACCCGCAACGTGCTGGGCACTTCCCTGGTGGAGCTGCTGGCCGAATATGACGTCAGCCGCAGCAATGACAAGGGGGTTCACGACTTCTACCGTGCAGGTCCTGCCGGCATCCGTACCACCAAGGCGTTCAGTCAGGATTGCCGCTGGCCCGAGCTGGATCTGGACCGCGCCGAGGGGTGCATCCGCTCCTTCGATCACGCCTACAGCCAGGAAGGTGGCCTGGCGGTCCTCTCTGGCAACCTCGCCCTCAACGGGGCCATCGTCAAGACCGCCGGGGTGGACGAGGAGAACCTTACCTTCCGCGGCCCGGCCCGGGTATTCGAGAGCCAGGAGAGCGCGGTGAGCGGCATCCTGGACGGCACGGTGAAAGCCGGTGAAGTGGTGGTGATCCGCTACGAGGGCCCGAAAGGGGGCCCCGGCATGCAGGAGATGCTCTATCCCACCACCTATCTCAAGTCCATGGGATTGGGCAAGGCGTGTGCCCTCATCACCGACGGTCGCTTCTCCGGCGGTACCTCGGGTCTCTCCATCGGCCATGTCTCCCCGGAGGCGGCCTCTGGTGGCACTATCGGTCTGGTGGAGGATGGCGACATCATCAACATCGACATCCCGGCCCGCAGCATGGTGCTGGAGGTGGCCGACAGCGTGCTGGCCACTCGCCGCGCCGCCGTCTCTGCCCGTGGCTGGAAGCCGGTCGATCGTCAGCGCGAGGTCTCCTTTGCCCTGCGTGCCTACGCTATGTTCGCCACCAGCGCCGACAAGGGCGCGGTGCGCGATCGCACACTGCTGGGGGAGTGAGAGGATGAACTGTCATGATATGGGCGCATTGCGCGCCCTTCGCCACGAGACGGGGGTATAAACCATGGTCTCTGCGGCGGATTATCTACGCAAGGTACTGCTCTCCCCCGTCTACGAGGCGGCGAGGGTCACCCCTTTGCAAACCCTGAAGAAACTCTCCGAGCGGCTCGGCAATCACGTCAGCCTGAAGCGGGAGGATTTGCAACCGGTTCACTCCTTCAAGCTGCGCGGCGCCTACCACAAGATCGCCACCCTGACCCAGGAGCAGAAAGAACGCGGCGTCATCGCCGCCTCTGCCGGCAACCACGCCCAGGGGGTTGCCCTGTCGGCCGCCAAGCTCGGCATCAAGGCGATCATCGTGATGCCCAAGACCACGCCGGACATCAAGATCGACGCGGTGCGCCGTCAGGGCGGCAACGTCATGCTGTTTGGCAACAGCTTCGATGAGGCCTACGGCGAGAGCCGCCGACTCGCCGAGTTGGAGGGCTACACCCTGATCCCGCCGTTCGACGACGTCGAGGTGATCGCCGGCCAGGGCACCATCGGCAAGGAGCTGCTGGAGCAGGATACCCACCTCACCCACGTCTTCGTGCCGGTGGGCGGCGGCGGCCTGGCCGCCGGGGTGGCGGTCTACATCAAGCAGCTGCTGCCGGATGTGAAGGTGATCGGGGTGGAGGCGGAGGGGTCCGCCTGCCTCAAGGCGGCGCTGGCGGCTGGCGAGCCGGTCAATCTGGACCGGGTCTCCCTGTTTGCGGACGGGGTGGCGGTCAAGCGCATCGGCGAGGAGACCTTCCGGCTGTGCAACCAGTATCTGGACGAGGTGGTGACCGTCTCCAACGACCAGATCTGCGCCGCGCTCAAAGACATCTTCGACGACTGCCGCGCCATCGCCGAGCCGTCGGGGGCCTTGTCCCTGGCGGGACTCAAGGCTTACAGCGAGCGAGAGCAGGTGAAAGGGGGGCGGATGGCGGCCATTCTGTCCGGCGCCAACGTCAACTTCCACAGCCTGCGCTACGTCTCCGAGCGCTGCGAGATCGGCGAGAAGCGCGAGGGCATGCTGGCGGTGACCATCCCCGAGCGCAAGGGGGCCTTCCTCGACTTCTGCCGTCAGCTGGGGCCCCGCATGGTGACCGAGTTCAACTACCGCTACGCCGATGCCGAGCAGGCGTCGCTGTTCGTCTCGGTGCGCCTCACCGGCGGTGACGAGGAGCTGGGCCAGATCATCGATCAACTCGGCGGCAACGGTTATCCGGTGGTCAACATGACCGAGAGCGAGCTGGCCAAGAACCACGTGCGCTACATGATTGGCGGCCGCCCGGCCCGGCCCCTCGGTGAACGCCTCTACAGCTTCAAGTTTCCGGAGCAGCCGGGTGCCCTGATGCGCTTCCTCGAGACCCTGGGCTGCCGCTGGAACATCAGCCTGTTCCACTACCGCAACCACGGCGCCGACTACGGACGGGTGCTCTGCGCCTTCGAGCTGCCGGACGAGGACGTGGCGGCTTTCCACGACTACCTGCACGAGATTGGCTACGGCTGGAAAGAGGTGAGCGAGGATCCCGCCTACCGCCTGTTCCTGGCGAGCCAGGGCAGTCAGTGAGCGGGGAGCCATCCCCTTGCCAGATGAAAAACGAAGAGCCCGGCTCTTCGTTTTTTTATGGGCAACGCGCCGGCCCCCATGATTGGGGGCACGGTGGCCGATAATGTCGCCAATATCACACTCCTGAGTCCCTGGTCGTTTGAGGCTGGTTGCAGATGGGATAATCTGAATGCGGGGCTTGGGTTCAGGGCCCCGTCAGGGAAGAGAGACGCAGCCGCGTCATAACAATTCATTGCAGGGGCTCATCCATGAACAGATCTATGCTCGCCGTCCTGATCGGCGCTTTGATGGCAACAGGGACGGTGCAGGCTGCCGCCCAGGACAACACCTGGTATGTCGGCGGCAAGGCCGGCTGGTCAAATTATTACGGGGTGGATTACAACGCTCAGGTCGAAGAGCTGTTCGATGCGACCAAGGTGAACGAGAACAGCGATGATCTCGGTCTGGGGCTGTTTGCCGGTTATCAGGTGAACAGAAACGTGGCGATTGAGCTCGGCTATGACTGGCTCGGCAAGTATCAGGTGGACAAGCACTACTCGGGCAACGGGGTTGATTTCGCACTCGATGGCGAGGCCAAGGCCCAGATGGTGCAGGCCACCATGAAGATTATCCTGCCTGCAACCTCGGCACTGGATATCTACGGTCGTCTCGGGGGGGCCTATGCCTGGACCGAGAGCTCACTCAACGTCAGGGCCAGCGATGGCACCAGCAGCCTCTCCGAATCCCATGAGGGCAACAAATATCATGGTGCCGCCTTTGTCGGGGCGCTGGGGGTCGAATACGCCATCGACAAGGATTGGGCCGCCCGCCTCGAATACCAGTACACCACCCCCCTTGGGAAGACTTCCCTCGACGAGTCAGGCATCGAGATGGACAACGGCCTGCTGTCGGTCGGCATGCTCTATCGCTTCGGCCAGATCGGGGACGAGCCGGTGGCACCAACGCCTGCGCCCGAACCTGCGCCCGCCCCGGCCCCCGTGCTGGTGGAGAAGCAGTTCAGCCTGGATTCCGATGTGCTGTTCGAGTTCAACAAGGCGACCCTGAAGCCAGCCGCCAGTCAGGCCCTCGACAACCTGTTTGCCCAGATCCTGGCAGCCAATCCGAAAGACGGGGTGGCGACGGTGATCGGTCATACCGACCGCATCGGCTCGGAGGCCTACAACCAGTCCCTTTCCGAACAGCGTGCCCGCACGGTGGCGGATTATCTCATCGCCAAGGGATTGTTTGCCGACAAGGTGCGTGCCGAAGGGCGGGGAGAGTCTTCGCCCGTGACCGGGGGCAGCTGCCCGGATGGCGCCAAGGCGCAGATGATCGCCTGTCTGGCCCCGGATCGCCGGGTCGAGGTACGCCTGACCGGGGTCTCCCAGGTCGCCGAATAAGCCATCTTTGCCTTGCTATTAAACAACGAGGGGGCCTTGGCCCCCTCGTTGTTTATGTGGTTGTGAGTCGTGACGTTTGCAGCCGCCTGGCGCAATGACTCACCATGATCAGCAGCAAGGCGCCGGGCAGCACGGTTTGCCAGAGGAAAGGCCAGGACTGGGTGGTGAGCAGGATCAACAGTGGATTGGCTCCGGCAGGGGGGTGGATCAGCCCCAGTCCCTGCATGAGTGCAATGGACAGGCCCACACCCAGCGCCAGCTTGAGTTCCATCGGTAGCGGTAGCAATTGCACCACTAACCCCACGGTGGCCGATAACAGGTGGCCTCCCAGCACGTTCTGCGGACGGGCCAGCGGACTGTCCGGCAGTGAGAAGAGCAGCACACAGCTTGCCCCGAACGGTGCCATCAACAGGGTCGACTGCCAGCTCATGTCCAGCCAGCCGAGCAACATTATGGCCAGGCAGGCACCGAGCCCTGCCAGCCAGGCACTTCGCCATCGTCTTGTTTCCATCTCCTGTCTCCTTGTCTGTGCCGGATCACTTGATCCAGCCTGCGACATTAGGTAGACAGATCGGTGTACTTCAAGAGGAAAGTCACCATGAGCGAAAAACGGCAACAGCTGATGACGACAGCTTATCGGTTGTTCAATCGTCACGGCTTTCACGCCACCGGCATCGATCGCATCTGGGCCGAGGCAGGCAGTACCAAACGCACCCTCTATCGCCACTTCCCCACCAAGGATGCCTTGATCGAAGCGGTGCTGATGGCACGGGATGCGGAGTTCTTTGCCCTGCTCGATGCCAGGATGGATGGGGTGTCGGGGCGGGAGGCCAGGTTGCTGGCGCTGCTCGATGGCTTTGCGGACTGGTTTGGCCGCAGCGACTTCTACGGCTGCAACTTCATCAACGCGAGCGCCGAGTTCTCCGATCCTCGCCACCCGGTGCGCAAGCTGGTGGTGGCCCACAAGCGGGCGTTGCTGAACTGGGTCAGGGAGGCCCTCGAATGCACCGAGGTGCAGGCCACCGGGTTATGCCTGCTGTTGGAAGGGGCCGTGGTGATGGCCCACAGCTATCAGCAGCCCCTGGCTCTGGAACAGGCCAGGGTGTTGGCGGAGGCCGTGCTGGCAGAGCCGCGCTAGTTCAGTTCCGTGGGGTCGATATCCAGGCTCCAGCGCACCCGCTTGGTCTCGGGCCACCCCTCCAGCTCCTTCACCGCCCAGTCGAGCAGCTGGGCCAGTGGTGCCCGGCTGGGCCCCTGCACCAGCAGCTGCATGCGAAACTTGCCCGCCTTGCGCTCCATGAAGCCGCTGATGGGCCCGAGCACCTGCACCTGGGGATAGCGGGCGCTGCGCAGGGTATCGGCGAGACGACTGAGGAACAGCTGTACCTCGTCGCGGCCGTTGGCCTCGGCCCGAAACAGCCCCTGATGGCTGAACGGTGGCAGCCCCAGCAGGCGGCGCTCTTTCAGCGCCGTGTCGGCGAAGTGGCCATAGCCGTTCTGGGTCAGATCCTGCAGCAGGGCGTGTTCGGGATGGTGGCTCTGCAGCACCACCAGCCCCGGTTTGCTGGCGCGACCAGCCCGGCCCGCCACCTGGGTGTAGAGCTGGGCCAGCTTCTCGGCGGCGCGAAAATCGGCGCTGAACAGGGCGCCATCCACGTCCAGCAGGCCCACTAGCGTCACGTCCGGGAAGTGGTGGCCCTTGGCCAGCATCTGGGTGCCGATCAGGATCTTGTACTTGCCCGCCTTGATGTCGCCGAGGTGCGTCTCCAGCTCCCCCTTGCGGCGGGTGTTGTCCCGGTCGATGCGCACCACCGGATATTGCGGGAACACGGTGCCAAGCAGTTGCTCCAGCTGCTCTGTGCCGATCCCGGAGCCGATCAGCTCGTTGCTGCCACACTCGGGACAGTGGTGGGGCAGCGGGCGCACGCTGTCGCAGTGGTGGCAGTGCAGCCGCCGCCCGGCCTGGTGCCAGGTGTACCAGGCGTCACAGCGCTCGCAGGCGGCACTCCAGCCGCACTGGTGGCAGATAAGAGCCGGGGCATAGCCACGACGGTTGAGAAACAGCATCACCTGGTTGCCCGCCGCCAGGTGCTCGGCCATCAGCTGTTCCAGCTGGGGGGAGAGCCCCGCCTGCAGCCGCACGTTCTTGATGTCGAGGATCACCTGGCGAGCGGTCTGGGCGTTGCCGGCGCGGCGAGTGAGCGTGAGGTGGTGATACTTGCCGCTGCGGGCGTTGTGCAGCGTCTCCAGCGACGGGGTGGCAGATCCAAGCAGGATGGGAATGCCGGCGCGATGGGCCCGCATCACCGCCAGATCCCGCGCGTGGTAGCGAAAGCCGTCCTGTTGCTTGAAGGAGCCGTCGTGCTCCTCGTCGATGATGATGATGCCGAGGTCCTTGAACGGCGTGAACACCGCGGATCGGGTGCCGATCAGAATGGCGGCACCACCGTCGCGGCAGGCGAGCCAGGCGTCGAGCCGTTCCCTGTCGTTCATGGCGGAGTTCATTGCCACCACGGGCACGTTGAAGCGGCGGCGAAAGCGGTTGATGGTCTGGGGGGTGAGGCCGATTTCCGGCACCATCACCAGCGCCTGCTTGCCCGCCTTGAGCAGGGGCTCGAGGATGCTGAGGTAAACCTCGGTCTTGCCGGAGCCCGTGATGCCGTCCAGCAGGAAGGCACCGAACTTGTTGCTCTGGCTGGTGACGGCGGCCACCGCCAGCGCCTGCTCGCCGTTGAGGCGCAGCCCCTCACCCGGCTCGAAGCGGGTGGCCCAGTCGCCATCATGGCTCGGCTCCAGCGAGCGCTTCTCCAGCAGTCCCTTCTTCTCCAGCGCGGTGAGGGCTGCGCTCTGGATCTCCTCCTGTTTGAGGGCGGAGGGGGTCTGCGGCCCCTTGCGCAGCAAGGCGAGGGCCTGCTGCTGCTTGGCCGCCCGCTTGAGCTCGTTGAGGTCGATGGCCATGCCCGCATCGGTGGCAAACCAGAACTCCAGCTCCCGATAGGCGGCGGGCTCCCCCTTGCGCACCAGCACAGGCAGGGCGTGGGGCAGTACCTCCCCCAGCGGGTGCTGGTAGTAACCGGCGCTCCAGGCCATCAGCGCCAGAATGTCGGGCCCCAGCACGGGGGCGCTGTCGAGCACCCTCTTCAAGGGCTTTAATTTGTTGCGGGGGACCAGGCTCTCGGTCGGGTGATCCACCACCAGACCGACCAGGGTCTGCGGGCCGAACGGGATCTCGACCCGGCAACCGGGGGCAGGCAAGGGCAGGGGAGAGAGATAGTCGAAATGACGGCGTAACGGCACCGGCACAGCCACACGAACCAGATCCAGCGTTTGGGAAGAATTCACCAGGGGTTGCCTATTTTTTCTGCGAAGCCACTTGCCTGATCTCAGGCGTTTCCTATATTATTCGCAGCCTTTGAAACTGTGTTCAACAATCGTGTGGTGTCCGACAAGAGATCGGATGGCGACACGGCCTGATAATTGAGGTTGTCCATGAAAGCTGGTATCCATCCTGACTACGTAGCCATCACCGCCAAGTGCTCTTGCGGTAACGTCATCAACACCTTCTCTACCATCGGTAAAGATCTGAACCTGGACGTGTGCTCCGAGTGCCACCCGTTCTACACCGGCAAGCAGAAAGAAGTTTCTAGCGGCGGCCGCGTAGACAAGTTCAACAAGCGTTTCGGTGGCTTGACCTCCAAGAAGTAATCTTGCTTCTGAAGAATTCTGAAAAAGGCGCCCATCGGGTGCCTTTTTTATTGGCCGCCATTCTGTAATTCACCGCTTTGCCCTATGGTGTTGGCTCAACCAAGGGAGAAGAGCCGATGCGCACATGTCTGGTGATGGGAGCTGCCGGGTACATAGGATCCTACCTGGTGCCTCATTTGCAGGGTCTGGGGTACAGGGTCATCGCCGGGGCCCGTCGGCCCTGCCGTCTGCCGGAGGGGGTGGCGTTTCGCCTCGCCGACAGCCTCAAGCCTGCCACCCTGCCCCCTGCGCTGGCGGGGGTCGACACCGTCTTCTATCTGGTACACGCCATGGGGGCGGGGGCCGGTTTTCACCGGCTGGAGCAGCAGGGAGTGAAGAACTTCGCCGCTGCCGCCCGTGCCGCCGGGGTGCGCCGCATCGTCTATCTCGGGGCCATCCAGCCCGAGCCCTGCAACAGTCGCCACCTCAACTCCCGGCGCTACTGTGGGGAGCTGTTTCGCAGCGCAGGGGTGCCCACGGTAGAGCTGCGTGCCGGCATCATCATAGGCCCCGGCTCGGCGGCGTTCGAGGTGATGCGGGATCTGGTGTACAACCTGCCCATGATGGTGACGCCCAAGTGGGTGCGTTCCCGCACGCCCCCCATCGCCCTCTCCAACCTCTTGCACTATCTGGGCGGGCTGGTGGAAGCCGACGGGGTGGATGGCCAGATCTTCAATGCGGCCGGCCCCGAGCTGCTCAGCTACCAGCAGCAGCTCCAGAAGTTCGCCGCCCACATCGGCAAACGCTGCCCCATCATTCCGATACCTTTTTTGAGCCCCCGGCTCTCCGCCTGGTGGCTGCAGTTCGCCACCTCGGTTCCCCAACCCATCGCCAAGGCGCTGGTGGGGGGGCTCAAGCACGACATCCCGGCGGATGACGGCCCCTTGCGCGCCCTGCTGCCCCAGCATCTGCTCAGCTTCGATGAGGCGCTGGCGGAGAGCCTGGCGCTGGAGCAGAGGCTCGGTGCCGAGCAGCACGGGGAGGAGACGCCCCTGGGTCTGCGCTGGCGTCATCCCGAGTATGGCTTCTACGACCGTACCGCCAGCGGGGAGGCGGATTGCCTCGCCGCCCCCGAGGTGGTGTGGCAGGTGTTGCAGCAGCTGGGGGGTGAGCAGCGCTACTTCTACATGAACGAGCTGTGGGTGGTGCGCGAATGGATGGATCACCTGATCGGCGGCCCGGCCCGGACCCGGGGGCGTACCAACCCGGATCGCTTCGTGAAGGGGGACATGCTGGACTCCTGGCAGATCCTCGGGGTGGATGAAGGACGCAGGCTGGATCTGCTGTTCAACATGAAGGCCCCCGGCGTCGGTCGGCTGGAGTTCAACATTCAGCCCCTGGAGTCCGGCCTGACCCGGCTGCGGGTGACGGCCCACTGGCATCCGCAGGGGGCCTGGGGGCTGGCCTACTGGCTCGCCATGCTGCCGTTTCACCTCTTCATCTTCCAGGGGATGACGGAGGCCATCGCCCGGCAGGCAGAGGCAAAAGCCGGCATTCCAGTCATGGATTGAAATCGAATCTATAACTAATTGGGTAATTATGGGTGGCATGACATGCTACTGACTAGCGTGTCATTGCTATCCAGCGATATTTTATGCTGTGAAAGGGCGGGGGATTTCTTTATGATCCTCAGCCCTCGCCCGCTGGCGAGCCAACGCATCACTCATTCATTTCCGTATCGGGGTCCCCCATGTCCGATCAGCAGCACGATCTCCGCCAACAGGCACTCGACTACCACGCCCAACCCGTTCCGGGCAAAATCGCCATCGCCCTCACCAAGCCCGCCGAGACCGCTCGCGATCTGGCGCTGGCCTACAGCCCGGGCGTAGCCGAACCGGTACGCGAGATCGCCGCCAATCCGGCCGATGCCTACCGCTACACCGGCAAGGGCAACCTGGTGGCCGTCATCTCCAACGGCACAGCCATCCTGGGGCTGGGCAATCTGGGCCCGCTGGCCTCCAAGCCGGTGATGGAGGGCAAGGCCCTGCTGTTCAAGCGCTTTGCCGGCATCGACGCCATCGACATCGAGGTGAAGCACGAGACCAGCGCCCAGTTCATCGATACGGTGGCCGCCATCGCCGACACCTTTGGCGGCATCAACCTGGAAGACATCAAGGCCCCCGAGTGCTTCGAGATTGAAGAGGCGCTGATCGCCCGCTGCGACATCCCGGTGTTCCACGATGACCAGCACGGTACCGCCATCGTCACCGCCGCCGGGCTGCTCAACGCGCTGGAAGTGCAGGGCAAGGAGATTGGCACCAGCCGCATCGTCTGCATGGGCGCCGGTGCCGCCGCCACCGCCTGCATGGATCTGCTGATCAAGTGCGGGGCTGCGCCGCACAACATCTTCATGCTGGACCGCCAGGGTGTGATCCACAGCGGCCGCACCGATCTGAACCAGTACAAGCAGCGTTTCGCCAACGACACCCCTCTGCGCACTCTGATGGATGTCATCGACGGGGCTGACGTCTTCGTCGGCGTCTCCGGCCCGGACGTACTGCCTGCCGAGGCGGTGGCCCTGATGGCCCCCAACCCGGTGATCTTTGCCTGTTCCAACCCGGACCCCGAGATCAAGCCTGCCCTGGCTCACGGAGTGCGCGGGGATCTCATCATGGGAACCGGCCGCTCGGACTACCCGAACCAGATCAACAACGTGCTCTGCTTCCCCTTCATCTTCCGCGGCGCCCTCGACGCCCGTGCCAGCCGCATCAACGATGCCATGAAGATTGCGGCAGTGGAGGCGATCCGGGCTCTGGCCAAGGAGCCGGTTCCCGCCGAGGTGCTGACCGCCGCTGGCGTGAGTGAACTCGCCTTCGGCAAGGATTACGTCATTCCCAAGCCCATGGATGCCCGCCTGCTGCCGCGGGTTGCCCGTGCCGTGGCGCTGGCGGCGGTTGCCTCCGGGGTGGCCCGCATCGAACTGCCAGGGGATTACATGCTGGGTTGAGTCACGGCAAGCGCGCAAAAACAGAAGGGGCCCCCTGTCGGGGGCCCCTCTTTCATGGCGGAAGCGGGCAGCTTACTTGGTCTTGGGGGCAACCTTGACGGCCGGCGCCTTGGCGTGGGCAGCCTTGTGATGCTTTTTCACGACCTTGGTCTGGGTGGCGTGGGGAGCGGCGGCCTTGGTCGGGGTGGCGGCCATGGTGAAGCCGGAGGTCAGGGCGAAGACAGCGGCCAGAGTCAGGGGGATCAGCTTGTTCATATTCCAGTTCCTCGTTCGGTTTGATGACATGGAGCGTTTCTCCATGACTTCATCCTAGGGCTGTTCGACCTGCGGTTCAGTGAGCGACTGGTGACGGTTTGTATCCAAATGTACGGGCAGGGTCAGGCAGAAACGGGCACCGCTGCTGCTTGGCAGCAGTTGCACCTCGCCGCCATGGTGGTGGGCGATGCTGCGCACGATGGCCAGCCCCAGCCCGGCGCCGCCGGTGCGTCTGTCCCGGCTCTGATCCAGGCGCACGAAGGGCTCGAAGATTTGCGGGGCCAGCGCGGGATCGATGCCGGGGCCATCGTCGGCCACCTCCAGCAGATAGTCGTCCCCCTGTCGCGCTATGCAGAGGCTTGCCTGGCTGGTGGCATGGCGCAGGGCGTTGCCGATGAGGTTCTCCAGCGCCCGGTCCAGCAATCGGGTGTCGCCGCGCCAGGGCAGAGCCATGGCCGGGCGCACGAAGCCGAGCCGCTTGTCCGGTCGCAGGGCCTGCCAGTCGGCCAGGCGGCTGCCGGCCCAGCTGCCGAGCTCCAGATCGCTGCATTGCAGCGGCAGTTCGGGGCGATCGAGCCTGGCATAGGTCAGCATCTCCTCGATGAGGGCATCGAGGGCGCCGAGGTCCCGCTCCAGTCCCTGCTGCTCCTCGGGTGAGGGAGGCTCGGCCAGCATGGCGAGGCGATAGCGCAGCCGCACCAGGGGGGAGCGCAGCTCGTGGGCGATGGCGTCGGTCAACTGCTTGCGACTGGCCAGCATGGCCTGCAACTGCTCCGCCATCTGGTCGAAGGTGCGGCCGACCCGGCCCAGGCTGCTGCCGGGCGGCAAACCGGTGCGACAGGAGAGATCCCCGTCGCCGACCCGGCGGGCGGTCTGTTCGAGCTGTTGCAGGCCGCGCCAGTGGGGGCGCAGCCAGAGCAGGATGGGCAGGCCGAGGGAAAGGCCGATGAGCAGCAGCAGCCCCACGTCCACCCAGTGCAGCTCGTGCAGGTAGGAGAGGTAGGGGACAGGGCCGACGATCAGCACCTTGTCGGTGTTCGGGATGCGCTGCAGGAAGGTGTCATCCTCTTCGACGATGACGATGTTGCCCGCCTCGAGGAAGGCCTGATCCTCGCTGGCCAGGGGCTGGTTGGCGAGGACGCCGATCTGCAGCGGCAGATTGAGCTGGCGGCTCTGCTCGCCGGTGCGGGTGGCCCAGTGTTCCGGCGGCAGCCGGGCCAGCTCGCCAGTGAGCAGGCCGAGGGAGCCTTGCATCATCCGCTCCAGATAACGGTCCCCCGCCCGCTCTGCACTGACCTGATAGACCAGCCCGATGAGCAGAATGGCGAGGGTGAAGCAGCCTATCAGCAGCAGATAGAACTGGATAAACAGGCGTCGCATCGGGGCTCTCCTCTTGCCTGGATTGCGTCTGGGCATTGCCTTGTTGCCCCTCATCCCCAACCCTTCTCCCGCAAGGGGAGAAGGGCGCTGAGAGCATCAAGGTCATTCGGCGGGGCTTATTCCCAGGCCTGGGGCACCAGCAGGTAACCTTTCTGGCGCACCGTCTTGATCCAGATCGAGTTGTTGCTGTCATTCCCTGGCTTCTGGTGTGCAGGCGTGTGAGACACCAGCTCATTCCCAGGCCTGGGGTACGAGTAGATAACCCTTCTGGCGCACCGTCTTGATGCGGGTCGGGTTGTTGCTGTCATCCCCGAGCCGGCGGCGCAGACGGGAGATGGCCACGTCCATGCTGCGATCCTGGCCGTCGTAGTCGCGCCCCCGCAGGCTGCGAAACAGCGCCTCCCGCCCCAGGATCTGGCCGGCGTGGCAGGCCAGCTCCCACAGGAGGTCGAAATCGGCGGTGGAGAGGGGAATGCTCTCCCCATCGAGGCGCACGTCCCGACCCGGGCCGTCTATCTGGAGGCGGCCGAACTGCAGGCGCTGGGGTGGGGCGGCGGGGACCACGGCCTGCTGGCTCTGCCCCTGCTGGCGAAACTGGACCCGCAGCCGGGCCAGCAGCACCGGGGGGGGTGTGGTCTTGAGGATGTAGTCGTTGGCCCCCAGCTCCAGGCTCAGGATCTGGTTCATGTCGCTGTCGAGCGAGGTGAGCATGACGATGGGGCCGGCAAAGCGCGGGCGCAGATCCCGGCACAGGGAGAGGCCATCCTGCCCCGGCAGCATGATGTCGAGCAGCACCAGATCCGGCTGCTCGGCCAGGGCCCTGTCGAGAGCACGGTCACCCCGGGTCTCCAGCAGCACCTCGATGTCGTGGCGACCGAGCCAGCTGCTGATGAGCTGGCCAATCTCGGGATCGTCTTCAACAAACAGAACGCGTGGCATGGTGGCGTGATTCCCCGGTCATGGCGTGAGTGGGCGTGTCGCCAGCATAACGGCTGCGTCCGCGCTCTGCACCGGGATAACTAATCAATGCGGGGGTTTTTGCCCCTTCTCCCGGGGGAGAAGGGGGGACAGGATGAATCGGTTGGTATCGGGCCGCCCCCACTTGTCCCGTGGCGGGTCGGGGCAGCGCGATGAGGCAGGATCCGTGCCCTTCAGTGGCCATAGCGGCCCCGGCTGCCATGGAGCAGCCGGGGAACCGCCCGGATCAGCCGCCCTTGCGCTTCAGGTACACCCCGGCTTCCATGTGGTGGGTCCAGGGGAACTGGTCGAACAGGGCGAAGCGGGCGATCTCGTGGGTTTCACCGAGCACGGCCATGTTGGCCTGCAGGGTCTCGGGGTTGCAGGAGATGTAGAGGATATTGTCGTAATCCTGCACCAGCTTGACGGTGGCGTCGTCCAGACCGGCCCGGGGCGGGTCGACGAAGATGGTGTTGCACTGGTAGGCGCCGAGATCGACCCCCTTGAGGCGGTTGAACTCCCGCTCACCGCGCATCGCCATGGTGAACTCCTCCGCCGACATGCGCAGGATGATCAGGTTGTCGACACCGTTGGCGGCGATGTTGAACTGGGCGGAGTCCACGCTCGGCTTGGCGATCTCGGTGGCCAGCACCTTGCGAAAGTTCTGCGCCAGGGCGATGGAGAAGTTGCCGTTGCCGCAGTAGAGCTCCAGCAGGTCCCCCTCACTCTCTTTGGTCACGTCCAGGGCCCAGCCCAGCATCTGCTCGTTGATGGCGGCGTTGGGCTGGGTGAAGCTGTTTTCCACCTGCTTGTAGACCAGCTCGCGCCCCTGCACGGTCAGGCGTTCGATGACGAAGTCATCCCCGAGACAGATCTTCTGCTTGTGGGCGCGGCCAATCAGTTGCAGTTCGAACCCCTTGGCCCGCAGGTCGGCCTGCAGCGCCTCGGCGGCCTGCTGCCACTCGGCTTCCAGCTTGCGGTGGTAGAGCAGGCTGACGCAGATCTGGCCGGACTGGGTGGAGAGGTAGTCGATCTGGAACAGCTTCTTGCGCAGCACGGGGTGCGGGCGAAGCCCGGCCAGCAGCACCGGCATCAGCCGGTTGATGAGCAGGCTGGCGGTGGGGAAGCTGTCGACCCGGATGATCTCCTTGGTGGCCGGTGCATACATGCAGTGGAAGAGGTCGTCCCCCTCGTGCCAGATGCGGAACTCGGCGCGCATCCGGTAGTGCTCGGCGGGAGAGGCGTGCAACTCCAGCGCGGGCGGATTGAAGGGGGCGAACAGCTGGGTGAGGCGATCGCGCTTCTCGTCGAGCTGGGCCTGGTAGTCGGCAGGAGTCCGTCTGCCCTGGGCGTCGGCGGAAGAGGGCTGGGATTGAGTCATGGATACCTCGCATGCACCGGGCTGAGCCGGGGAAAGACCGGGGGAAGGCCGCAGCCAACCAAAGGGTGGGGATTTTAAAAGGCCGTTGCGGATTGTCCAAGTTTTTTGTGGTCAAGAAGTGGCCAGTCGGGCCGATAACCGATCCACCACTATAGGCGGGAGAGTAATGATGCAAATTGATGGCATGGGCGCAGCCCAACCCAAGGGAGTGGGCATTGCTCCCAAATCGCCTCAACAGACGGAGTCGAAGACGGCGGACAAGGGGGATGAGGTCTCCCTGAACAAGCCCCCGAAATGGGCCCAGGTGCTGATCCAGCAGGCGCTGCAATTTGCGCTGGAGATCAACGGCCAGGGCTACAAGGCACCCAAGGTGCAGGAGCCCCAGGAGGTTACTCCGGAGACCCTGTTCGATTTCCAGTCGGTGGCGGACAACGTGTTGCAGTTCGTCACCGGGCGGATAGGCGCGGCCCGTGCGGACGGCAAGTCCGACGACGACCTGACCAAGATGATGGAGCAGGCCCGCAAGGGGGTGGACAAGGGCTTCGGTGACGCCAGGAAGCAGCTCGGTGACTGGGCGGACAACGAGGACATCAAGACCGGCATGGATCAGAGCTACAAGATGATCCAGAAGGGGCTCGACGAGTTCGAGAAGGAGTTCTTCGGCAAGGTGTCGACCACGGATCTGGGGGATGCCAGGATGGCCAGCCACCAGCAGGCCCTCCTCGAGATCGAGACCCGGGACGGGGACAAGGTGATGCTGCGCTTCAGCGACAGCTGGCAGTTCAAGTCCCAGAGCGATGGGGGTGGCAGCCAGTTCAGCCTCAAGTCGAGCCAGAGCTTCGACTTCTCCCTGGAGGGGGATCTCGACAGTGCCGAGATGGATGCCATCGGCACCCTGGTCAAGGGGCTGGACGAGCTGGCCGGGCAGTTCTTCAAGGGGGGCGACGGCAAGACCCTGGCGGACGGGCTGAGCGGGCTGCAACTGGATGACAGCCAGCTGGTCTCCTACTCCCTCAAGCTCAAGCAATCGGCCAAGTTGAGTCAGACCTACCAGGGGGCCAGTTCCCTGCAGGAGAGCCTCAAGCCCCTGGCGGACTACCTGCCGAGGCTCAGCCGGTTGCAGCAGCAGGCCGACGCCCTGCTGCCCCCTTCCCAGCAGGAGGCGCTGACGCCCACCGTGCTGGCGGCGCGGGGTCAGGACGGGGCGACCCAGGGGGCAGGCTTCATGGGCTTCAACCAGCGGATGCTGGAGGCCATGCGGCTGTTGGCCAGCAGATGGCGACCGGCTAGTCTGGCGACGCCCCCGTGATGCCGGCGGGGGCGGGGTGTTTGCCAGCCCGTCCCCGGGCTGGCACACTGCCCTTTTCCCCAGCCCGGCGATGCCATGAACCCCAAGAAGCCAAGAGACAAGCGCGAGCTCTGCTACCCCTTCATCTTCGAAACCCAGTTCCAGTGCGACTACGAGATCGCCACCGACGAGCTCTGCTGCCAGGTGGGGGCCGTGCTCTCTCATCTGATGCCGGATGAGGATACCCGGCCCGTGATGGCGGATCTGGCGACCCTGCAGCGGCTCATCTACAACCTCAACGGCTCGGTGCGGGGACGGCTCGGCATCTTCGAGGAGGATCTGGACTGGCTGAAGGGACGGTACGATCACTACAACGAGGCGAGTCGCGGCCGGGTGACCGGCTTCGTGCTGCCCCAGGGGCCCCAGCCCATTCCCACCCTGCACCTGTGCCGCTGTGGCAGCAAGAAGGTGGTGCGCCTGCTGGTGCGCCTGGAAGAGAGCGGCGTGCGCTTCGATCCCATCCTCTATCGCTTCGCCAATCTGCTGGCCAACTTCTTCTTCGTGCTCACCGTCTACCTCAAGCAGGCGTGGGATGTGACCGAAGTCCCCTATGTCAGCATCAACTACTGATGAAGAGATGATGTTTGATGCATTCGTCGCATCACACATGGCGGCGTAGGGTTATTGGATCGAAAAACAGCGATGAGGCAGCATCCGTCACTTCGGGGGATGCAGGCATAAAAAAACCGGCGCCCCGAGCGCCGGTTTTCTATTGCCGCTATCCCTAGCTCGACAGCAGTACCCTGGCCGAGTTGGCCGGGATGGTGAGCTGCACCTCCCCATGCACCACCTCGAACTTGTCGCCGTTGAAGGCGTCGGTGAAGCGGCTGGCGGGGCTGGCGGTCTGCCACAGGGGCAGGCTGATGGTGCGCGGCTCCGTGGGGTGGCGGTTGCAGGCGACCACCACCTGATCGCTTTGCAGGGTACGGGCGAACACATAGCTGTGGGGGCCGGCGTAGAGGGTCTGGATGTCTCCCCGACGCAGGGCCGGGCGCTGGCGGCGCAGCTGGATCAGGCGGCGATAGTGGTCGTGCAGCACGTGATCCCAGTCGGTGGTATCCCAGGGGAAGCAGCGGCGGCAGTCCGGGTCGTTGCCGCCGGAGAGCCCCACCTCGTCGCCGTAGTAGATGGAGGGCACGCCGATGTAGGTGATGAGCAGGGTGGCGGCGAGTCGCATCCGCTGCTTGTCTTCCCCCAGCAGGTGCAGGAAGCGGGCGGTGTCGTGGCTGTCCAGCAGGTTGAACTGGGCCAGCTGGTTCTTGAACGGAATATGGGCCCGCGCCAGCTTGAGCCAGTGATCCAGCTCGGTGGCGCTGATCTTGATGGGGTGATAGGCGATGTCCTGCCCCGCCAGGAAGGCGCGGATGGGGTGGGCGAAGCCGTAGTAGTTCATGGCGCCGTCCTCCTGATCCCCCTGCAGCCACTGGCTCGCCTCGAAGAAGTGCTCGCCGAGCACGTAGGCGTCCGGATTCTCCTGCTTCACCGCACCGCGAATGGCGCGCACGTGGCCGCGATTGCCCTCGGCAGTGCCTCGCTCCCCCAGCATGTGGATGACGTCAAAGCGCCAGCCATCGATCTGGTAGGGGGCGCGCATCCAGTAGCGCAGAATGGCGTTGTCTGCCCGATAAACGGCGTCCTGCACCTGTTCACTTGAGAAATCCAGCTTGGGCAGGCTGCGGATCCCTTTCCAGCTAACATAATCCCCTTCTTGATCGAAGGTGTAGAAGCTGCGCCAGGGGGAGTCCGGGTTGCTCTGGGCGCCCAGCGGCGGGCAGAACCAGGGGTGCTCGGTGGAGGTGTGGTTGACCACCGCATCCAGGATGATCCTCATGCCGCGCTGGTGCAGGTTGCGGGTCAGCTCGGCAAACTGGGCATTGGTACCGAGGTGCGCATCCACCTTGAAGTAGTCCTGGGTGTCGTACTTGTGGTTGCTCGGCGAATCGAAGATAGGGTTGAGGTAGAGCGCCGTCACCCCCAGGGATTGCAGGTAGTGCAGTTTGGCGTCGATGCCCGCCAGATCCCCGCCGTAGAATTCACAGGCGCCGTGCCCCTCTTCGTGGCGGCTGACCGGCTCGCCCCAGGCCTTGCTGATGACCGCCTTGCCCCTGTACTCGTACTCGTGATGCTTGACGCTCAGCGACGGGTCGCCGTTGCAGAAGCGGTCGGGGAAGATCTGGTAGAACACCTGATCCTGCACCCAGGCCGGGGGCTGGTGATGGCTGTTGAAGCGGAAATGCTGCTCCCGCGGCGGCATGGCGGCACTGACGCCTGCCCCGTGCAGCCACCACTGCTCCTCGTCGGTGAGGCACTTGAAGCAGTAGAGGTGGATCTCCTGCCCCCTGGCCAGCGGCAGTTCGACCTGCCAGACCTGAAGCCTGTCCCGGGTGGCGACCGGCGTCATGGCGACCAGATACTCCTCGTTGTCCGGCTCGTGGCGCAGCCACACCTCGCGGATGGGGGCGTCCAGCTCGCTGAACAGGGTGAGCTGCAGGGTGTCGGCACTCTCTTTGAACCAGGGTGCCGCCTGGGGGTGAAACAGGAAGGGATGGGTCATGGTATCTACTGTGTCAGAGAGGCTCAGGAATGGGGGATGGGCGCAGGCCATCTTATCCCGTCCATGGGCGTGTGTATGTGACAACCGGCCAGAATGAGACGGTGCTTCCGGCTTGGCTGGGCGGTCTGCCGTGACGCGATTGGGTCAGCAAATCGGCCAGGGCGTTGCCCTGTTCGTGCAGCTGTTCGAGCTGATCCGCCAGAATGAGACGGGGATCCGGCTCCTGCTGATCGGCCGTCGTACATCTACTGGGTCAGCAAATCGGCAAGGGCGTTGCCCTGCTCGTGGAGCTGCTCCAGCTGATCCGCCAGGCTGGCGGGATCCAGCCCCAGCTGGTCAGCCAGGGTTCTGGGGAAACGGGCGATGATGGCCTGTGCCGGTACGCCGGCCTGCCAGGCGAAGGAGACGAAGACGGCGAGCCGGATGAGCACGGCCTCCTTGCTGACCGGATCGTGGGAGAGGGGGTCGAGCTGCTGGTCGATGGCATCCACGAAGGCGGGCGACAGGTTCCAGCGCCGCGCCAGCTCTGCGCCGAGCTGGGCATAGTCGTAACCCAGCATCTCCCGCTGGGCATCGACCCGGCTGCTGCCTTTCTCGATGGCCAGATTGATGAGCCCCGCCTCTTCCGGCAGGGTGCTCTGGATCAGCAGCTCGCCAATGTTGTGAATGAGGGCGCAGGTGAAGGCGGTCTCGGGATCCACCGAGGTGGTCTGCTGTGCCAGGGTGCGGGCAATGGTGGCGACCTGGAAGGTCTGGGTCCAGAAGTGGAGCTTGTCAAAGCCGGGAGGGGCCTTGAAGCTGCTGATGATGCCGGAGGCGACCACCACGGAGCGCAGGCGGTTGAAACCGAGGCGGATCACCGCCTGTTCGATGGAGGTGATTTCATTGCCACGGCGCAGGGCGGCGGAGTTGGCCATCCGCAGTACCTTGACGCTGATCACCTGGTCCATGGCGATCTTGGCCGCGATCTCGTCTATGCGGGCATTCTCGTCGTTGAAACTCTGCATCAGCTCGTGCAGCAGTTTCGGAATTGTGGGCAGTTGCTTGATCTTGCCAAACAGGCGATCCATCGACATGGCTGAGGCAGCCTCCATTGCTAACAATGCCTCATATTGTGCCACAGCCTGGCCAGTTGTTCCTGCTGGCGAGCGGTTTTGTGAGCCCTAGTACACCCAGTCTTGCAGCCTGTATTCCAAACGGTGCCGTTTTCCCTGAAGGATCAGGGTCTGGGTGGAACCGCTCAGTGTGGCCCCCTCCGTCAGGGTGGCGAGCACGGCCTGCTCTATCAGATCGAGCTCGGGGGGACATGCCATGGCGGTGCTGCCGAGGCTGGTGACCCAGAGCTTGTTCCCCTTGAGGTGACCCTGGCCGAAGTAGCGGTTGCAACCGGCGATGCCGTTGACGGTGAAGTGCTCACCGATCTCGATGTCGGGGGGATTGCTGCGGTGGCTGGCGATGGCCTGGCCATCCAGCCGATCGAGCACCCAGTGATGGTGTTGCAGGTCTTGCGAGGCAAAGCGGGGAGCACTGCTGCAGGCGCTGAGCAGAAGCAGGGCGAGCAACAGTAGCAGGTATCTGGGCATTGAAGGGGCTCCGGTGGTGGGTATGACAAGCATACCCGTCCCCGGGCCCAGGCGGCAGGGCGAGGGGGGAGGAGCCCGACCGCTTCTGTCGCCCCGGGGGAAGAGGGGGTGTCGGCAAATGGCAACACCCGCCCCGAGCGAACCTGTCTACAGGTCCCCCATGGCTCCCCTGGCTGTTTCAGTCCGCAAACAGCCGCTCGGCATAGCGGGCGAGGCCCGAGGCCACCGAACCGAAGTCATCACCCCCCTCCAGCGGTACCTTGGGCAGTTTCTGCTGGATGAAGGCCTTGATGAGGGGGGAGCGGGCACTGCCGCCGGTGACGAAGACCCGGTCAGGCTGCACGCCTGCCGCCAGGATAGCCTCGTCCATCAGCTCGCCAATCTTCTCCAGCAAGGGGGCGGAAGCACTGGCCAGCTGGGGGCGGGTGAGTGCCGCCTCCAGCCCTTTTTCCAGCTCGTTCAGGGTCTGGTGATTGTGCTCGTGGTCGGAGAGGGCGATCTTGCCCTGCTCGGCGCGCCACACCAGTTGATGGCTCAGCTTGTGGGCCCGCAGGCTGGCAAGGCGCGTGAGCTTGCTGCCTGGCTGGCTGTCGAGCTGGAGATCCTGCAACTGGCGGGCGGTATCCAGGCTGTAGAAACGGCTCTGGGCACTGACGTCATTGATGGCGGCGGCGTCCCAGAACAGGGGATGGGGCAGTGGCTTGCCGGTCTTGAGGGTCTCGTGCATGCCGAGCAGCGGCATCATGCCCTCCACGGTCAGGCGGATGTCGAAGTCGTTGCCCCCGATGCGCTGGCCGCTGTGACCGAGCAGATCGCCGCTGCGATCCAGCTGGTCACGGTGGCTCGGGCCCATGCGCAGCACGGAGCAGTCGGTGGTCCCGCCCCCGATGTCCACCACCAGCACCACCGCATCCTCGGTGAGGCGCGCTTCGAACTCGAAGCCGGCGGCCACCGGCTCATAGAGGAACTCCACCCGCTCGAACCCGGCGAGGCGTGCCGCCTCGCTCAGGATGGCGATGGCCTGGCGGTTGCTCTCTTCCCCCGCCAGTCCCTGGAAGTTGACCGGTCGGCCGATCACCGCCTGGCGGATGGTGCTGCCCGTCTGCTGCTCCGCCTCCCGGCGCACGTGCAGCATCATGGCGCAGACGATGTCCTCGAACAGGGCGATCTGGGGAGCCTTGAGGCCATAGGCCCCGAGAAAGGATTTGGGGGACTTGATGTAGTAGCCCTCGTCCGGCTCTTCCAGATAGCGCGCCAGCGCCGCACCGCCGAAGCTCAGCTCGTCGATGAGTCCCTCTTCGCGCATCTGGCGGCGCACCGCCTGGGCCCGGGTCACCACGGGACCGCGCAGCTTGAGGTATTCGCTCTGCTGGACGGGGGCCAGCCCTTCGGCCAGGAGGCCGGCGATGGCGTCCCGGTGGGGGGCGTGCAGGGTGGAGGGAAGGTAATGGGAACCGGAGAGGGTCAGCAGCCTGGGGCTGCCCTGTTCCATCACGGCGACGGCACAGTTGGAGGTACCGTAATCAAATCCGATGAACATGCTGGCCAGACTCCTGTACAAAAAAGGGCTGGTAGCCTACCCGATGCCGCCGGGTCTCACAACCCGGCGGCGGGATCAATGGCGTGGCGACAACGCCTCAGGGATCACTCCACTTCGTTGTCAGAGCGGCCCTGGCTCTCGATGGCCTGGATGTTGCTGAGGGTGGTGTCGGCGATGGCGTGCAGTGCCTCCCGGGTCAGGAAGGCCTGGTGACCGGTGAACAGCACGTTGTGACAGGCAGACAGGCGGCGGAAGACGTCGTCGGTGATCACCTCGTTGGACTTGTCCTCGAAGAAGAGGTCTTCCTCCTCCTCGTAGACGTCCAGCCCCAGGGCGCCGATGCGGGAGGTCTTGAGGGCCTCGATGGCGGCGTTGGAGTCGAGCAGGCCGCCCCGGCTGGTGTTGATGATCATCACCCCGTCCTTCATCTTGGCGAAGGCCTCCTTGTTCAGCAGGTGATAGTTCTCCTTGAACAGGGGGCAGTGCAGGCTGATGACATCGGACTGACGGAATAGGGTGTCGAGATCCACGTACTCGGCGCCCAGATCGATGGCCGCCTGGTTCGGATAGGGATCGCTCACCAGCAGGCGCATGCCGAACCCCTTGAGGATGCGCAAGGTGGCGATGCCGATCTTGCCGGTGCCTATGATGCCGGCGGTGCGGCCATGCATGTTGAAGCCCACCAGCCCTTCCAGGGAGAAGTTGGCGTCCCGGGTGCGCTGATACGCCTTATGGATGCGGCGGTTGAGGGTCATCATCAGGCCCACCGCATGTTCGGCAACAGCCTCGGGGGAGTAGGCAGGCACCCGCACCACCTTGAGTCCCAGCTCCTTGGCGGCGGCCAGATCCACGTTGTTGTAACCGGCGCAGCGCAGGGCGATGACCCTGGTGCCGTACTGCGCCAGCTCGGTCAGCACTTCGCGGTCGGCATCATCGTTGACGAACAGGCAGACCACGGGGAAGCCGTGGGCGAGACGGGCCGTCTTGGCCTCCAGCCGCACGTCGAAGAACTCCAGATCGAAACCGTACTGGGCGTTGGCCTGGTGGAAATGTTCCTTGTCGTAGCTCTTGGTACTGAAAACGGCGACTCTCATGGTGCGCTCTCCGTAGATAATGATGTGGTTAAATTACAACAAATAGTGACCGTCATCACGGGATAAGTGGTGCTGTTTCAACCCCAGGGCATGATGGGGACGGCACTCACTGCACTCTTGTACGAACCATCCACCAACTTGGTGCTGTAAGTCAGATAGACAAGGGCATTGCGCTTCTCGTCGTAAAAACGCACCACCTTCTGCTCCTTGAACACCAGCGAGGTGCTGACGTCGAACACCTCTTCCCCCGCCTTCAGCCTGGCGGGCAGGGTGATGGGGCCGATCTGGTGGCACGAGAGGGAAGCGTGGGAGGGATCTTCCGCCAGCCCGAGTCCGCCCTTGACGCCGCCGGTCTTGGGGCGGGCCAGATAGCAGGCGACACCGGCGATTTTAGGGTCGTCGAACGCCTCCACCAGGATCTTGTGGTTGGGTCCGAGCAGCTTGAAAGCGGTGCTCACCTCGCCGACGGGATCGGCCTTGTCGGCCAGCACCGGGCCGGCCATCAGTGCCCCCAGCAGCAGGGGCAGGGTGCGAGCAAGGGTCTGAAGATGTCTCATGGTCTCTCCTGTTGGCCTCCCTCAGAAAGGGATGCCCAAACGACGATAGAGGCTGGCCAGCACCCAGGCGGGGCCTACCAGCAGAAATTGCAGGTCGGTGAGAAAGGAGGGGCGTTTCCCTTCGATATGGTGACCGACGAACTGGGCTATCCAGAACAGCACGAACCCGATGAGGGCAGGCCACAGCAGCGGCCCCTGCCAGACGTGGCAGAAGGCCAGCCCCAGAGCGGTCAGGGCTGTCATCCCCGTAAAGATCGTCAACGACAGCCGCAGGTAGAAGACCAGCACCGGGATGGCCGCCAGCCCCGCCCAGTTGAGGGACGCTGGCAGGGGACCGGCGGGCAGGCACCAGAGCAGTGCCAGGATGCAGAGGTAAATGCCTGGCACCGCCACCTTGTGGATGGCCACATTGACGGGGTGTTGATGGCTCTGGCCATAGTCGCGAAACCAGTCATCCAGTCGTTTCATGGCACCTCCCTGGTGCGCGTATTGAGGCCGGGCGACCTCGCGTTCCTGTGCGTTTGCGGCGGGCTGCGTCCACCGGATGGGATGACCCGCGGCTGATCACGCTCCCGGCGGCGGATATTCCCAATGCCGGGATACCGTGTCCGTTCATGCTCGCAGCGGTGGATATTCTCAACGCCGGATATCGTGTCTGCTCACGCTCGCAGCGGTGGATATTTCCAACACCGGAGGCCGTGTCTGCTCATGCTCGCAGCGGTGGATATTCTCAACGCCGGATATCGTGCCCATTTACTCCTGAGACGGTGGATATTCCCAATATTGGGCCGGAATGCTTTTGAGCAAGGGGGTCATGTCGGGATTGGGCAGGGCGATGGTGACTCTCTGCTCCAGATTGGCGCTGGCCAGGGCCTCGCGGATCTTGGGGTTCTCCCGAAAGAACGCCATGAAGCTACCGTCGGCATAGGCACGCTCGAGGCCGGTCTGGATCGCCTTGGCCAGCTTCGGCGATTCCGGGCTGACGAAGAAGAACTCGGCGAAGGGGTAGCGGATCAGCAGGTGCTGATCGATCACCAGGTTGGGATATTGTGCCGCCAGCTCGCTGCGTTCGGCGAAGATTTCCACCAGACCACGGGGGAAGAAGTCCAGCTTGTCACCGTCATTCATCAGGCGAAACAGGTTGCTGTAGCGCCCGGCATAGGTGGGAATGCCTGCTAGTTCCAGGATCTTGTTGTCGGCCCAGCCCACTCCCTGGGCGGCTTTCAGTTTCTTGAGGTCTGCCAGGGTGTTGATCTGGTTGAACCGCTCCTGGGCATCGGCGTGGATGAAGGAGAGGCGCAGCCCTTCCAGGCCACGAAACAGCGGGATTGGCACTGCGGTGAGGGAGGATTCCAGCGCGCTGGAGGTACCCATCCAGAACACATTGATGACCTTGCCCTTGGCAAGCGCCTGCTGGAGGCTGTACTGGTTGAGATTGAGGTCGACCCGCTCCAGCTTGTAGGGCTGCCCGGCGTGGTTGAGCGCCAGTTCCAGCAGCTTGAGCTGGTATTCGTTGTCGAGATCGTTGATCGGTCGGCTGGGGACCTTGACGGTGAGCGTCTGTGCTTGTGCCAGCAATGGCAGGCACAAGCACAGCCTGATGAGCCATTTCACGCTTTGATCTCCTGTAGGATCCGGGACTTGCCCGGAGTCTAACAGAAGTTGTCATGCTCTTGCTGTGAAAGGGGCCGGGGATCACCCGGCCGCGTCATCTTCGGGCATGGCCTGCCCTGTGCCCGGCTCGTACCGAGGCCGGGCTTGTTCGCCGCATCAGGCGACGCGACGGAACACGTGAGTGTCGTTGAATTCCTTGGTGCTCTGGCATTCAACACAGAAGCGGGACTCGGGACGGGCCTGCAGCCGCTTGAGAGAGATCTCGTCGCCACAGGATTCGCAATAGCCAAAATCCCCTTCATTGATGCGCTTCAACGCCCCTTTCAGCTTGCGCAGGTGCAACTTGTCGTGCTCGATGCGGTTCAGCTCCAGGCGACGGGCCTCCTCGACACTGGCACGGTCAATTTCATCCGCCATCTCGTTGGTATCGGTGGCGATAGCCTGGCTGGCCTGGGAGTTGAGACGTTCTTCGAGCTCAAGGATTTGTCGCTCGATCTGGCCTTTGTAGAAGGTCAGTTGGTCTTCTGTCATGAAATCACACATACGGTTTGCTACCAGTCAGTTTCCCAATGTTACCCATTGATGGGGGCTGTCTGTCGTCAGACCAAGCCCTTGTATCCCGTTTTGCACCAAATCCATGCAGGAGAGTGCAAATCAGGGCGGGCCTTGTACCAAAAAAACGCAGACATGCAAAGGAAATTGGATAAGGAGTGTGCGCCCTTGCAAAGAAATGGGCCTTCTCCGACAGGGTCTGACTGAGTATCGAACGAGATCCCGCCGCCGTTGGCATCGAGCTTGCAGTGGGCTGATCGTGACACAAAGTGTTTAGTATTTGGTGACGCGCTGGTCATTATACAGGCCGTTGTTTATAGTTTTTTAAACACCGCTGCTTGACAAAGGCCTTTATCACGGGCTTTTATGGTGTGGTCGATTACATTTTCTTAACAAGGATGTTCCTTATATTAGACACCCTTGACAATGGCAACCGTAAAGTCGGGGTTTAACATGGACAGTATCAAGGGCTGGATGGAGAGCAATCGCATCACGGAAGTGGAGTGCCTGTTTCCGGATTTCACCGGCAATGCCCGAGGCAAGATCATTCCAGCCAACAAGTTTCTGCGCGAGGGGGGCATGCGGCTGCCCGAGGTCATCTTCACCCAGACGGTGACCGGCGAGTACCCGGATGACGACAGCATGATAGACCCGCTGGAGCGGGACATGCAGCTCTATCCCGATCCCAACACCATTCGTTTCGTACCCTGGGCGCTGGAGCCCACCGCCCAGGTGATCCACGACTGCTTTGACGTCAACGGCAAGCTCATCGACATCGCTCCCCGCTCCGTGCTGCGCCGGGTTCTGTCATTCTACGAGAAGCAGGGCTGGAAGCCGGTGGTGGCGCCGGAGCTGGAGTTCTACCTGGTGACCCGCAACGAAGATCCCGACTATCCGTTGGTGCCGCCGGTGGGCCGCAACGGCCGCCCGGAAACGGCCCGCCAGTCGTTCAGCATCGATGCGGTGAACGAATTCGACCCCATCTTCGAGGACATGTACGACTACTGCGAGGCCCAGGAGCTGGAGGTGGACACCCTGATCCACGAATCCGGTGCCGCCCAGATGGAGATCAACTTCCTGCACGGGGATGCCATCGATCTCGCCGACCAGGTGTTTCTGTTCAAGCGCACCATGCGCGAGGCCGCCCATCGCCACGGCATCTATGCCACCTTCATGGCCAAGCCCATGAGCAACGAACCGGGTTCCGCCATGCACATCCACCAGAGCCTGGAAGACATGGATGGCAACAACCTGTTTGGTACCAGCGAAGGGGGCAACTCCGATCTGTTCATGCATTTCATCGCCGGCCTGCAGAAATACACCCCGGCAGTGACCGCCCTGCTGGCGCCGAACGTCAACTCCTACCGCCGCCTCACCTTTGGCGAGAGTGCGCCGCGCAACGTGCAGTGGGGGGTGGAAAACCGCACCTGCGGCCTGCGGGTCCCCTTCTCCGAACCGAGTGCACGCCGGGTCGAGAACCGCTTCGCCGGGGCCGATGCCAACCCGTATCTGGCTCTGGCCGCCACCCTGGCCTGCGGCTACCTCGGCATGCTGGAGAAGCTCGAACCCATGCAGGAGATGAAGGCGAGTGCCTACGACCTGCCCTACAGCCTGCCCCGCTCGCTGGAGGAATCGCTGAGCCACCTGGAGCAGTGTGAACCCATCAAGGACATGCTGGGGGAGCGTTTCATCCGCGCCTTCGTGGCCGTCAAGCGCAAGGAGTACGAGACCTATTTCGGCGTGATCAGCCGCTGGGAACGGGAATTCCTGCTGCTGAACGTCTGATCTGTCCCCGGGGGAGGCGAGGCCTCTCCCCGTCATATCGCAAACAAGGGGCCGAAGGCCCGTCTGGCGGGGGCGCCCGCGACCCGGAAGGCACCGAGTATAGGTGAGGCCCGCTCCCGCAATGGAGAGGGGCGTCACCTGCAATCAACTGGCGACGATGTTCGCCCCATGGAAAGGCATCGAGCAGGCAAGAGAGCGCCAGCCCCGTGAATGGCAGTGACCGGGCAGGCCACCCGCGCCCTCATGAATGGCGACAAGATTCGCCGAATCGAAGGAACCGAGGAGCAAGCAATGCAGCACACCACCCGTGAGTGGCAGCAACTGGAAGCCAGCCATCATCTGCATCCGTTTACCGATTTTCAGGCCCTGAACAAGAAGGGCAGTCGCATCATCACCAAGGCCGAAGGCGTCTATCTGGAAGACTCCGAAGGCAAGCGCATTCTGGACGGGATGGCGGGTCTGTGGTGCGTCAACATGGGCTACGGCCGTCAGGAGCTGGTGGATGCCGCCACTCGCCAGATGCAGCAACTGCCCTACTACAACCTCTTCTTCCAGACCAGCCACCCCCCTGCTGCCGAGCTGGCCACCCTGCTGGCCGAGATCACCCCTTCCCACCTCAACCACGTCTTCTTCACCGGCTCGGGTTCCGAGTGCAACGACACCGTGCTGCGCATGGTGCGCCACTACTGGGCCAGCAAGGGACAACCTGACAAGCAGGTGATCATCAGCCGCCACAATGCCTATCACGGCTCCACCGTGGCGGGGGCCAGTCTGGGCGGCATGAAGGGGATGCACGCCCAGGGCGGCTTGCCCATTCCGGGCATAGTACACATCGACCAGCCCTATCACTTCGGTGAGGGAGAGGGCATGAGCGCCCACGAGTTCGGTCTGGCCCGTGCCCGCCAGCTGGAAGAGAAGATCCTGGCACTGGGGGTGGACAAGGTGGCCGCCTTCATCGGCGAGCCTATCCAGGGTGCGGGGGGGGTCATCATTCCCCCCGAGAGCTACTGGCCCGAGATCCAGCGCATCTGCGACCAGTACGGCATCCTGCTCATCGCCGACGAGGTGATCTGCGGCTTTGGCCGCACCGGCCACTGGTTTGCCAGTGAAGGTTTTGGCATCAAACCCGATCTCATGTGCCTGGCCAAGGGCATTACCTCCGGCTATCTGCCGATGGGCGCCGTGATGGTGGGGGACAGGGTTGCCAGGGTGCTGGTGGAAGAGGGGGGGGAGTTCAACCATGGCTTCACCTATTCCGGCCATCCGGTCGCCTGCGCCGTGGCCATTGCCAACATCCAGCTTATGCAAAAGGAGAGCATAGTTAAGCGAGTTCATGATAGTATCGGCCCCTATTTGCAGCGCCGCTGGGCTGAGCTGGCGGACCATCCGCTGGTGGGGGAAACCCGGGGGAAAGGCCTGGTCGCCGCGCTGGAAATAGTGCAGGACAAGCAGACGAAACGTCGCTTCCCGGCCGAGCTCCATGCCGGGATGACCTGTCGGGAGTTCTGTTTTAACAATGGCTTGGTGATGAGGGCTGTCGGCGATACCATGATCATATCGCCCCCCTTGGTGATCACCGAGGAACAGGTGGATGAATTGGTCAAACTGGCCAGGCTCAGTCTGGACCTGACGGCTGCAAAGCTGCGGGAATAGGCGGGAACCGGGCAGGTTGGCTTACGCATACAATTTGCTTAGGAGACAAGGACTATGTCTTTTAAAAAGGGAATGATGGCTGCTTCCGTGGCGCTGGTCATGATGAGTACCGGGGCGATGGCCGACGAGAAGGTGCTGCACGTCTACAACTGGAGCGACTATATCGCGCCGGATACGCTGGAAAACTTCCAGAAGGAGACGGGCATCAAGGTGGTCTACGACGTGTTCGACAGCAACGAAGTGCTGGAAGCCAAGTTGCTGGCAGGCAAGTCGGGCTATGACATCGTCGTACCGTCCAACCCCTTCCTGGCCAAGCAGATCAAGGCAGGTGTCTTCCAGAAGCTGGACAAGTCCAAACTCTCCAACTGGCAGAACCTGGACGTCGACCTGCTCAAGGCGCTCGAACCGAGCGATCCGGGCAACCAATACTCCATCCCTTACCTGTGGGGCACCATCGGCTATGCCTACAACGCCGAGAAGGTGAAGGCCGTGCTGGGGGCCGATGCCCCGGTGGACTCCTGGGATCTGGTGTTCAAGCCGGAGAACATGGCCAAGCTGAAGGAGTGCGGTGTCTCCTTCCTCGACTCGCCGACCGAAATGCTGCCGGCCGCCCTGCAATACCTGGGCTTCAAGCCGGACAGTCAGAAGCCGGACGAGCTGAAGAAGGCAGAGGAGCTGTTCCTCTCCATCCGTCCCTATACCGCTTACTTCCACTCCTCCAAGTACATTTCGGATCTGGCCAACGGCAACCTGTGCGTGGCAGTGGGTTACTCCGGTGACCTGCAGCAGTCCAAGACGCGTGCCGCCGAGGCCAAGAACGGTGTCAGCCTGACTTACACCATTCCGAAAGAGGGGGCAGGCAGCTTCTTCGACATGATCGCCATCCCGGCGGATGCCAAGAACGTCGAGGCGGCCCACACCTTCATCAATTACCTGATGAAGCCGGACGTGATCGCGAACATCACCAACGTGGTGCAGTTCCCGAACGGCAACAAGGCGGCCACGCCGCTGGTGGACGAGGCGATCCGTACCGACCCGGGTATCTACCCGACGCCGGATACCCTCAAGAAGATCTACACCTTCCCGGATCTGCCGGCCAAGGTGCAGCGTCTGATGACCCGCAGCTGGACCAAGATCAAGTCAGGCAAGTAAGAGTGACGAGTACCCCTCCCGGTCCGCAGTTCGGCCGGGAGGGTGGTGACCACCCGACAGGTTGGACGGCGCGTATGGATGCGCGACTGGCAAAATCACACAAATGAGGACTGATAAGTGCACATGACCAAGATGGCAACGCTGGCCCTGACCCTGGGGTTTGCAAATCTGACCCAGGCAGCCCCTGTGGTTCATTTTTACAACTGGTCCGATTATATCGGCGAGACCACCCTCAGTGACTTTCAGCAGAAGACCGGGATCAAGACCGTCTACGACGTGTTTGACTCCAACGAGACGCTGGAAGGCAAGCTGCTGACCGGACGCACCGGCTACGATCTGGTCGTGCCCTCCAACAATTTCCTGGCCAAGCAGATCAAGGCGGGGGCCTTCCAGAAGCTGGACCTCACCCTGCTGCCAAACCTGAGCAACCTGGACCCCATGCTGCTCAAACAGCTCGAGAAGGTGGATCCGGGCCATCAGTACGCCGTGCCCTACCTCTGGGGCACCAACGGCATCGGTTACAACGTCGACAAGATCAAGGAAGTACTGGGTGTCGACAAGATTGACTCCTGGGCGACCATCTTCGAGCCGGAAAACATGAAGAAGCTCTCCCAGTGCGGCGTGGCCTTCCTCGATTCGGCGGACGAGATGATCCCGGCGGCCCTCAACTACCTGGGGCTCAACCCCAACAGCCATGAGCCGGCGGACATCAAGCGGGCCGAAGAGCAGCTGCTCAAGGTGCGCCCCTATGTGGCCTACTTCCACTCCTCCAAGTACATCGGTGACCTCGCCAACGGCAACATCTGCGTGGCGGCGGGTTTCTCCGGCGACATCCTGCAGGCGGCGTCCCGGGCCGAGGAGGCGGGCAAGGGGATCAAGATTGCCTACAGCATCCCCAAGGAGGGGGGCAATCTCTGGTTCGACATGATGGCGATCCCGGCCGATGCCACCAACGTGAAAGAGGCTCACGCCCTGATCAACTACATTCTCGAACCGCAGGTCATCGCCAAGGTGAGCGACTATGTGGGTTACGCGAACCCGAACATCAAGGCGGGAGAGTTCATGGACAAGGCCGTGCGCGAGGACGAGTCAGTCTATCCCCCCCAGGCGGTGCTTGAGCGTCTGTATGTGCAGGAAGCACATCCCCGCTCGGTGCAGCGCCTGATCACCCGGAGTTGGACCAAGATCAAATCCGGAACCTAACCTTGGCGCCCATCCCGGGGCGCCAGATTGTATTGATGGATCGGCCCAGGCCGGAATCACCTTTGGGAGTTTGGTAATGGCGATAGCCTCCAGTGCCTACAAGAAAGCCCTCGAGGGCAGCCAGCAGCGTAAAGAAGTGCTGGTCAAAATAGACAGGGTAAGCAAGCAGTTCGACGAAACGCTGGCGGTCGACAACGTGTCTCTCAACATCCACAAGGGCGAGATCTTCGCCCTGCTGGGTGGGTCCGGCTCCGGCAAGTCCACCTTGTTGCGGATGCTGGCCGGGTTCGAGCGACCCACGGAAGGACGGCTGTTCCTCGACGGCGTCGACATTACCGACATGCCGCCCTATGAACGCCCCATCAACATGATGTTCCAGTCCTACGCCCTGTTCCCCCACATGACGGTGGCCCAGAACATCGCCTTCGGCCTCAAGCAGGATGGCCTGCCCAAGGCGGAGATTGATGCCCGGGTGGAAGAGATGCTCAAGCTGGTGCAGATGACCCAGTACGCCCGCCGCAAGCCGCACCAGCTCTCCGGTGGTCAGCGTCAGCGGGTGGCCCTGGCCCGTTCCCTGGCCAAGCGTCCGAAACTGCTGCTGCTGGACGAGCCTATGGGGGCGCTCGACAAGAAACTGCGCTCCACCATGCAGCTCGAACTGGTCGAGATCATCGAGCGGGTCGGCGTGACCTGCGTCATGGTGACCCACGATCAGGAAGAAGCCATGACCATGGCCGAGCGGATCGCCATCATGCACCTCGGTTGCATCGAGCAGATCGGCAGCCCGATGGACATCTACGAAACCCCGGCCAGCCGGCTGGTGTGCGAGTTCATCGGCAACGTCAACCTGTTTGACGGCCTGCTGGTGGAGGATGAGCAGGACCACGCCATCATCGCCTGTGCGGATCTGGAGCAGCCCATCTATGTGGGTCACGGCATCAGCTCCCGGGCGGAGAACAAGAAGGTCACCTATGCCCTGCGTCCGGAAAAACTGCTGATGAGCCTGCAAAAGCCGGAAGAGATCGAGCATCCGGACTTCAACTGGACCAAGGGCGAGGTTTATGACATCGCCTATCTGGGCGGCCATTCCGTGTATCACATCCAGTTGCCCTCGGGCAAAATCGTTCAGGCTTTCATCGCCAATGCCGAACGCCACGGCAAACGGCCGACCTGGGATGACCAGGTGTTCCTCTACTGGGAAGATGACAGCGGCGTGGTGCTGCAATCATGAAGGCATTGAGACGACTCAAACAGGTGGGAGGGCGGCAGCTGGTCATCGGCATCCCCTTCTTCTGGCTGTTCCTCTTCTTCCTGCTGCCCTTCATCATCGTCGTGAAGATCAGCTTCGCCGAAGCGGACGTGGCCATCCCGCCCTACACGGACGTGGTGAGCTGGGCAGACAATCAGCTCACCATACTGCTCAACCTGGGCAACTACCTGCTGCTGCAGGAGGATGAGCTCTACATCGCGGCTTATCTGGGATCCCTCAAGATAGCCCTGGTCAGCACCCTGCTCTGCCTGTTGATCGGTTATCCCATGGCTTACGCCATTTCGCGGGCCAACAAGGAGACCCAGACCGTTCTGCTGCTGCTCATCATGATGCCGACCTGGACGGCGATCCTGATCCGGGTCTACGCCTGGATGGGGATCCTCAGCAACAACGGCCTGCTCAACAGCGTCCTGCTGGGCATCGGGGTGATCGACGAACCGCTGCAGATCCTCAATACCAACCTGGCGGTCTATATCGGCATCGTTTATTCCTACCTGCCGTTCATGGTGCTGCCGCTCTACGCCAACCTGGTCAAGCACGACCAGAGCCTGCTGGAGGCGGCCTCCGATCTGGGGGCCCGCAACCTGACCCGGTTCTGGCAGATCACGGTGCCACTCTCCAAGAACGGCATCATCGCCGGTTGCATGCTGGTCTTCATCCCGGTGGTGGGCGAGTTCGTCATCCCCGAGATGCTGGGTGGTCCGGAGACACTGATGATTGGTAAGGTGCTGTGGCAGGAGTTCTTCAACAACCGCGACTGGCCGGTGGCCTCTGCGTTGGCGGTGGTGATGCTGGCGGTGCTGATCATTCCCATCATCCTGTTCAACCGCAACCAGGCCAAAGAGCTGGAGGGCAAGGCATGAGACGTTTCGGTTTTGCCAAGCTGATGCTGTGGCTGGGTCTGCTGTTCATCTACCTGCCCATGATCATCATGGTCATCTACTCCTTCAACGCCTCCAAGCTGGTGACGGTGTGGGGAGGCTGGTCGCTCAAGTGGTACTTCGGCCTGCTCGACAACAAACAGTTGATCGGGTCCGTGTTCCGCTCCCTGGAGATCGCCTTCTACACCGCCATCGCGGCGGTGGCGCTGGGGACGGTGGCGGCCTTCGTGCTGACCCGGATCCCTCACTTCCGTGGCCGGACCCTGTTCGGCGGCATGGTGACGGCGCCGCTGGTGATGCCCGAGGTGATCACCGGTCTCTCCCTGCTGCTGCTGTTCGTGGCCATGGCCCAGCTGGTGGGTTGGCCCGCGGAGCGGGGCATGCTGACCATCTGGATAGCACATACCACCTTCTGTACCGCCTATGTGGCAATCGTGGTGTCGGCGCGGCTGCGGGAGCTGGATCTCTCCATCGAGGAGGCGGCCATGGACCTGGGAGCCAAGCCCTGGAAGGTGTTCTTCCTGATCACCATCCCGATGATAGCCCCGTCGCTGGCGGCGGGTGGCATGATGTCGTTTGCCCTGTCGCTGGATGATCTGGTGCTGGCGAGCTTCGTCTCCGGCCCGGGCTCGACCACCCTGCCGATGGAAGTGTTCTCGGCGGTGCGCCTCGGCGTGAAGCCCGAGATCAACGCCATCGCGAGCCTGATCCTGCTGTCGGTATCCCTGTTCACCTTCGGTAGCTGGTATCTGATGGCTCGGGCGGAGAAACGCCGCCGTGCCGAAATCGCCATGACCACCCAGATGCAGGCAGTTGCCTGACCTGCCCCGTGATAAGATCCGCATTCCCCCATCCGTCAGGAGAATGGAATGCGGATCTCCCTCTTCATCGGCCAGAGCGCCGAACTGAACCCAGAGCAGGCCCCCGGCCTCATCAGTGCCATCCACAAGCAGCCTGCCGACGCCCCTCTGTGGTGCGATTTCCTCGGCCTTCGTGGGGATGAGCAGAGCGACAGACGCCATCATGGCGGCCCGGATCGGGCCCTGCACCATTACCCTGCGGAGCACTACGCCTGGTGGAAAACCTGGCAAACCGCGCTGGGGCTGCCTGTACCACGCACACCCTGGCAGCCTGCTACCTTTGGCGAGAATCTCTCTGGTTCGGGGCTGACCGAGGCGCAGGCCTGCATCGGCGATGTCTATCGACTTGGAGAGGCGCTGATCCAGATAAGCCAGCCCAGATCCCCCTGTTTCAAGCTCAACCAGCGCTTTGGCTATGGCCAGCTCTCCCAGGTGATGCAGCTGAGTGGCCGCTGTGGCTGGCTGCTGCGGGTGCTGGAAGAGGGAAGGGTGGATCCGCAGGGGGAGCTGACACTGGTGGACAGACCCTACCCTGAGCTGACGGTGAAGCGCACCGCCGACATCCTGTTCAACCAGGCCCGCAATGAGGAAGATCTGCAACTGCTGCTGGAGAACCCGGCGCTCTCTCCCAACTGGCGCCAGCATGCGGCTCATTGGCTGGAACATGGAGTGGTGGCGGATTGGAGCCGGCGTTTGCTGGGGCCGACCGAGTTCAGGTTGCCTCGACAGGACTGAAGGCAGGCGGAAAGATACCTTGTGGCGATTTTTGCTGCGACTCGCTGAATTATTGAGCGTAAAGCCATTTTTTTAGAGTGAATGCAAAAAAAGGCTTGTGTCGGGTCGGGGCTTTCGGTAAATTCTCGCCCCGCAGACATCGGTGTGTAGCGCAGCTTGGTAGCGCACTTCGTTCGGGACGAAGGGGTCGGAGGTTCGAATCCTCTCACACCGACCACATTTAAAAAGGCCGCTCAATGAGCGGCCTTTTCGCATTTGGTTTGTTGAAGCAAAGCTGACATTTCCATTGTCGATTGCTTCTACTGCTCCGATCTCCCTCATCTGCCCAACTAAAAGGGCCACCGCTCGGTGGCCCCACTGGTGGAGTCTGATCCTGACTCCGGCACTCTAGATTGTGACAATCTCGTTATGGGTCTTGTCGATGGTGCCCTCCTTGCGCCCCAGGCGCTCATTCAGATATGCCAGTGTTGATGCCGCAATGCCTTGAAACCGTGTTGGGTTTGCAGGGCCGCATGCTTGGGGTACTCACTAATGAAATGTGCTATTCCCTCCATCAGTTGTAAACGCAGCGAAGACACGGGCTCATGCCAGGCTTGCAGGCAGAGATGACCAGGGATCAGCTGCTCTCGATACGCTTCCAGCAGCGATTCCGGCCAGGGCTCGATATGGGAATCGTGACGCAGTAAATAGTGGGCGGCGGGTTCACGGGCATAGATGAACTGAACTTGGGCCAGGTCGCGTTGGCTTAGCGTTTGGCTGCCGATATGGCAAGTCAGATATTTCCCCGTCTTCAGATTCAGGAAGTGACCGCGTTGCCGACAGGCAATGATGCGATACCAGGGCAGGGGTGAACAAAGAGAATACCCCTCCAGCTCCTGTTCCAACCAGTGACGGCACTCTGGGGTCTGCACTTCTTCGCGCATGGCCTCAAGTCGTGTCAGCAAGGCTCTGGATGGTTGGGTAGCCAGTATCGCGCTCATCGTCTGCAATCCTCCCTCTGCACAGAATCCCGACTTTCAGTATGGACCCTGAGCGGAGGAGGGGGTAAGAATTCTAATGATTAAAATCAGCTTAGAAGCGCACTTTTTATGCAATAAAAACCGTTAGCCGACGAGGTAGGTCCCCGTGCCGAAGGCGATGTGAGTGCCCTCTTCGTTGTGCAGCTCCATGCGGGCGACCGCGACCTTGCTGCCTGCCCGGATGATGTGGGCGGTGGCGATGAACTCGTTGCCGCGACCGGGACGAAGATAGTCCACTCGCAGATCGATGGTGCCAAGCCGCGAGAAGCGCTCCTTGAGATAGCTGGGGGAGAAGTCCTCCAACTCGTCGATGCAGGAGGCGGCGACTATCATGCCGCCCGCCACATCGAGCAGGCTGGCGGTGACGCCGCCGTGCAGTATGTTGTGGAAAGGGTTGCCGATGAGCTTCTGTTCCATCTTGATGCGCAGCTCCACCTTGTCGAAGTCGTAGTGGGTGACTTGCATGCCGATCAGCTTGTTGAAGGGCATTTTTTCGGCGAACAGGTTGGCTATGCCACTGAGCGCCATCTTCTTGAGCATCTGTTTCATTCCTTCAGTCCGCCCTGTCATCAAAGCCGAGTAAAAACTCCAGCCAGTCTGCAACACTTCCTTAACACTCGCAATGGCAGGTTTATTGTGGGCGGCGGCTGCTTTAGAATGGCGACCCCAAAGGAGAGCCCATGACCGTCATTGCCGAAACCCTGCCTGACCCTCAGCCAGAGAATCCCCTTGCCCTGTTGCAGGCGGTGTTTGGCTATCAGCAGTTTCGGCCGGGCCAGCTCGAGATCATCGAGCAGATAGTGGCGGGGCGCGATGCCCTGGTGCTCAAACCCACCGGCGGCGGCAAGTCGCTTTGCTACCAGATCCCGGCGCTGCTGCGACCCGGGCTCGGTGTGGTGGTCTCCCCCCTCATCTCGCTGATGAAGGATCAGGTCGACACCCTGCGCGCCAACGGCGTGGCGGCGGTCTACATCAACTCGGCACTGAGCCGGGAAGAGATGATCCAGAACTTCGCCGCCATGCGCCGGGGCGAGATCAAGCTGGTTTATGTTTCCCCCGAGCGTTTGCTGCAGCACGAGTTCATGGACCGGTTGGCGGAGCTGCCCCTCGGCCTGTTCGCCATCGACGAGGCGCACTGCGTTTCCCAGTGGGGGCACGATTTTCGGCCGGAATACGCGGCGCTGGGACGGCTCAAGCAGTGGTTCCCCCAGGTGCCCGTGGTGGCGCTCACCGCCACCGCCGACGAGGCGACCCGCAGCGACATGCTGCACCGGCTGGAACTGAACGATCCCTTCATCCACACCGCCAGCTTCGATCGGCCCAATATCCGCTACAGCCTGGTGGAAAAGTTCAAGGCGGCCGAGCAGCTGCTGCGCTACGTGCAGAGCCAGAAGGGCAACTGCGGCATCGTCTACTGCTCCAGCCGCAACCGGGTGGAGGAGGTGGCCGAGCGGCTCTCCCGCCACGGCTGCAAGGCGGCACCCTATCATGCAGGGCTGCCGCTGGAGCTGCGCCAGCAGACCCAGGAAGCCTTCCTCAAGGATGACATCGAGATCGTGGTGGCGACGGTGGCGTTCGGCATGGGCATCGACAAGCCCAACGTGCGCTTCGTGGTGCACTACGACATCCCGAAGAACATCGAATCCTACTATCAGGAAACCGGCCGTGCCGGGCGTGACGGCACTCCCGCGGAGGCGCTGCTGCTCTACGATCCCGCCGACATCGGTCGGGTGCGCCGGCTGCTCGACAACATCGAAAACCCCCAGCAGTTGCAGGTGGAGCAGTACAAGCTCAACGTGATGGCGGCCTTCGCCGAGGCGCAGACCTGCCGCCGTCAGGTGCTGCTCAACTACTTCGGCGAGTACAACGACAAGCCGTGCGGCAACTGCGACATCTGCCTCGATCCACCCCAGAGCTATGACGGCACCGAAGATGCCCGGAAGGCGCTCTCCTGCGTCTGGCGGGTGGGACAGAATTTCGGGGTGGGTTATGTGGTGGAGGTGCTGCGCGGTTCGCTCAATCAGCGCATCAAGGATCACGGTCACGACAAGCTCTCGACCTACGGCATCGGCAAGGATCAGAGCCACGAATACTGGATGAGCGTCATCCGCCAGCTGATCCACAAGGGGTTGCTGACCCAGAACATCACCCGCAATCTGGTGTTGCAGCTGACCGAAGCGGCCCGACCCGTGCTGCGTGGCGAGATGAAGCTGGAACTGGCAGTCCCCCGCCTGCAGCCCATCTCCAGTCGCAAGGAGAAGCGCAACGGCCTGCTCGACAACGCCAACTATGACAAGCGGCTGTTCAAGGAGCTGCGCGCCCTGCGCAAGCAGATCGCCGAGGATGAAGAGGTGCCGCCCTATGTGGTGTTCAACGACGCCACCCTGGTTGAGATGGCACAGCTCATGCCGATGACCGAGGAGGAAATGCTGGCGGTCAACGGTGTCGGTCACCGCAAGCTGGAGCGCTTCGGTGAGGCCTTTATGGACCTGATCATCGACTACTGCCGCCGGTAGGGTCGGCCCAGGTAGACCTTGTCATCGACCGCTGCAGGCCCAGGCCGGTAGGCTGGCACAACAAGTAGGCTGGCACAACAAACAGTGGAAAGGCGCCCGTTGGTCGGCGCCATGCATTATTTCAGGCTGGCGTAATAGGCTGCCAGATTCTCCATGTCCGCCTCGGTCAGCATCGCCATGAAGGGAACCATCAGCGGCTCGGTACGGGAACCCTCCTTGAACGCTTCCATCTGCTTGAGCAAATAGGCCTGGTTCTGGCCCGCGAGGTGGGGGTAGGTCGGGACGCTCGCCTTGCCATCCGCGCCATGACAGGCGGCACAGACCACGGATTTGGCCTTGCCTGCGTCTATGTCGGCCGCCTTGGCCTGATGGCCCCAGGCAAGCGCCAGCAGGGGCAGGGTATAGACCCACTTTGGCATCGTCTTCTCCTTGAAATGAATAATCGTGATCGCCTGTTAGCCTCGACGAGCCGACGGCGGTATAAAGAGTGACACGAGCATACGCAGGGACAACCTCCATTACCATGAAGTTGATCAACACTTTTGCCACCGAACTCCCTTGGGCTTGCGAGCCCGTTGCCCCGCAGCCGCTGCATGGCCCCAGATTGCTGCATCTGAACCGTGCGCTGCTTGGTGAGCTGGGGCTCGGGGAGGTGAGCGAGGCGCAGTGGCTCGCTTGTTGCGGCCAGGGGCAGCCCCTGCCGGGCATGCAGCCGGTGGCCCAGGTCTATGCGGGCCACCAGTTCGGTGGTTACAGCCCGCGCCTCGGGGATGGCCGCGCTCTGCTGCTGGGGGAGCAGCTGGCGCCTGATGCCAGCCGCTGGGACCTGCACCTCAAAGGGGCGGGCAAGACGCCATTCTCCCGCTTCGGCGACGGCCGTGCCGTGCTGCGATCCAGCATTCGCGAGTACCTGGCTTCCGAGGCGCTGCATGCCCTCGGCATTCCCACCACCCGGGCTCTGGTGCTGCTGGGCAGTGACGAGCCTGTCTACCGGGAGCAGGTGGAGAGCGGGGCGACCGTGCTGCGCACCGCGCCGAGCCATCTGCGCTTCGGTCATTTCGAGTATTTCGCCTGGAGCGGGCAGGGGGAGAAGATCCCCGCCCTCATCGACTATGCGCGGCGTTACCACTGCCCCGAGCTGGCCGATGGCGCCGAGCTGTTTGCCGAAGTAGTGCGCCGCACCGCGCGGCTCATCGCCAAGTGGCAGGCGGCGGGGTTCTGTCACGGGGTGATGAACACCGACAACATGTCCCTGCTCGGGTTGACCCTGGATTACGGCCCCTACGGTTTCATCGACGCTTATGTGCCGGACTTCGTCTGCAACCACTCGGATCCGGATGGTCGCTATGCGCTGGATCAGCAGCCTGCGGTCGGATACTGGAACCTGCAGAAGCTGGCACAGGCGCTGGCCGGCCATGTGGATGGCGACGCGCTCGCGTCGGCCCTGGCCCAGTACGAGCACCAGCTGATGTTGCACTACTCCGAGCTGATGCGCGCCAAGCTGGGGCTGGCGGTGTGGGAAGAGGAGGATCCGGCGCTGTTCCGCGAGTTGTTCCGGCTGCTGGCGGCGCACAAGGTGGATTACCACCTCTTCCTGCGACGTCTCGGTGAGGTGACGCGAGAGGGAGCGTGGCCCGCCAGCCTGCTGGCCCTGTTGCCGGATCCTGCCGTCTGGCAGGGGTGGCTTGAGGTCTATCGGGCACGCCTCGCCCGGGAAGGGAGCGAGGATGGCGTGCGCAAGGGGCAGATGGATGCAGTCAACCCCAAGTATGTGCTCCGCAACGCCCTGGCCCAACAGGTGATAGAGGCGGCAGAGCAGGGCGACATGGCGCCGTTCGAGCGGCTGTTTGCGGCCCTGCAGCATCCCTATGATGAGCAACCGGAATACGAGGATCTCGCCACCCCGCATCCGGGCTGGTATTGCGGGGGCGAGCTCTCGTGCAGCAGTTGAGGTGCAACGGATGAACTGGCGTATCACGCAGACAGACAGGGAAGCCGGGGTGGTGATGCTGACCTGCCCGGGCCTTGACTGGGACAGCTTCCCGACTCTGGCCGAGGCCCTGTTGCAGGAGTGGGAGCTGGCGGCTCTCGAGCGGGAGTGGGGGGCGGATCGCCACAGCTGGCTGCTGGAGTTTGAAGGCAGCCGCTTTCGGCTCGAGTACGAACATTACAGCGGCTGCTGGCTGGCGGCGGTGCAGCCGGACGACGCGGAGGCGCTGCTCTGGCTGGCTCGGCAGTCCCAGGAGTAAGCTTGGCGTGCGATGCGAGTCAATCCCTTGAGATAACCGCATAAAGATTGAACTATCAATTTTGGGGCGTATAATCTCGCCCCTTGATTATCGCCATGGTGGCGATATGGGTTCCCTAACCCCATTAACCAAAAAGGTCACAATATGAACCTGACTCCGGCTCAGTACCAGACGGCACTGATACGTCTCTCGTTGTTCCACATCCTGGTCATTGCCAGCAGCAACTACCTGGTGCAGCTGCCGATCACCATCTTTGGCTTCCACACCACCTGGGGTGCCTTCAGCTTCCCGTTCATTTTCCTGGCCACCGATCTGACGGTGCGGATCTTCGGCGCCGGCCTGGCACGCAAGATCATCCAGACCGTGATGCTGCCGGCATTGACCGTCTCCTACGTGCTCTCGGTGCTCTTCTTCGAAGGGAGCTTCCAGGGGGTGGGCAATCTGGCAGAGTTCAATCTCTTTGTTGCCCGGATCGCGTTAGCCAGCTTTATGGCCTATCTGGTGGGCCAGTTCATGGATGTGGTGGTGTTCAACCGCCTGCGCCTGCTGAAAGCCTGGTGGGTGGCACCGGCGGCCTCCACCCTGTTCGGCAATCTGGTGGATACCATCGCCTTCTTCAGCATCGCCTTCTGGCGCAGCACGGATCCCTTCATGGCCGAGCACTGGGTCGAGATCGCGACCGTAGATTACGTATTCAAGTTGCTGATAAGTCTGGGGTTGTTTGTGCCGCTTTACGGTGTGCTGCTGCGCTATCTCAGCCGCAAGCTGGTGGGGGAGGCCGGATTGGCTGGCCTGCAAGCTGCTACGCGACAAGCCTGACGAGATTGACCACCCCCATGGGTGGTCAATTTTTTTGCGATCTTCGCAAATAAGGCTTGCACAGTTAAATGAGAATAATTATTGTTACCTTGTTTTCCGGGAAAGACTTCATTTGTTCCAACGTGATGGACTTCTTGTGAAGGCACGACATTGCTCACATTGCTTCCAGTTAAGGGGCCAGTAGTTTACTGGCCCTCTTTTTTGCGTCTTTTCCGCCATCAGCGGGCATAAAAAATGGGAGCCAGGGCTCTAATGCCGATCAGTTAAGGATCCATTGACCGATCCTCAGGCTGTGTAAGAATCCGAAACTCCTTGTTGGGTTTCGGA